>DATNRD010000746.1:0-8153 GCA_036703665.1 Candidatus Obscuribacterales bacterium | reverse complement strand
GGGATAGACAAATGCGGGCTCGTTGGGCTGATATTGGAAAATTGCCAACAAGAAGCCTCCCTCATCAATGAGAAATGCCGCTCCCGGATGGTCGAACGCCTTTCGGAAACCGAAATACTTCTGGTAGAACTCCCTTGTCTCGTCGAGATTGCGGGTCTTTATGTGCAAGTGGTTGAGTTTCATGAATTGACGCGCCCTCACCCTCTGAAATGCGGTTCCGCTAGTCTAGCAGAGCTGACCACGATTCACTCGGTCGCGCGACCCTGCCATGACGATGGATATCAGACCGCCAATACTGCCACAGCAGATGGCGCGTTGGAGAGCACTTCACTTATGGTGTGCCCAAAGAAGAGCGACCTGGTCGGCCGTAGGTAACCACGTAGGATTATCAGGGTGCATTCTTTCTCCTGAGCAACCTTGACAATCTCGCGCCCCGCGTGCACACCTCTGCGCACGACAGTCTCAATGGGGACCCGAGACTTTTCCGCCAGTGCCATAATGCTTTCAACTATGTCTTGAGCCAGCTCCATTCGCTCTTGCTGGCTCGTCTGCAACCAGGTCAAATCGTTAACATGCTCTTCTGCCACGTAGACAACCACTAACTGCGAATTGCTTGCCTGCGCCAGCAATATGGCTAGCTCCGTCGCTTGCACGTCATGAACACCGTGTGTGGTCGGAACGAGAATGCGTCCGGCAGCCCCCAGCTCTGGTTGCCGCCCCTCTCGCAACAGCAACAGCGGGCACGGCGAGTTCCTAATTATGCCCTCGACTGCTGGATCGAAGCCCGCAGGGCCGTCATTTCTCGAACCTCCGATGATCGCAAGGTCATACGGCCTTGCGAGCTCCTTCAAGACTGCCGGCGCCAGCTCAGCGCATTCAGCCGTCCGCCTTACCATCGTAACGTTTCCTTCTCCAGCGCCCCGACCCGGCATATCGGCGTCAGCCGTTTGCTCTTGATGCGCCAACTCCAGGATCGTCGCCTCGATGGAATGATGATGGCCAATGGAGGACAGGAAGTCCATGGCCAATCTTCTATCCACATCCTTCCGCGTGACGACGAGAATCCGGTTGAGGCGGCCAACGAACGTGGGACCATGCTGGTCTTCCCTTTCCAACTGCAACCTTTCCTCAGCACTCAATGGAACGTGGCTGAGCGACCAGCTGAGCAACGGAGGAGCCATACACGTGGTAAGCATTGCCATAACAATGATCATTGAATACATGTCGACGCTCAGTATACCCAGCGAGAACCCTAGGATTGCGAAGATTAGCCCCATTGCCCCATAAGTGTTCGTGCCGATCCCGACGCTTAAGGATTCCCACGTGTTCAACCCGCCGATGCGGCCACCGATGTAGCCAGATAGAATCTTGCTCAGACAAACGGCCCCGGTGAACGCCGCTGATATCATGAGCAGCCTGCCGTTGGCCAGGACAGTAAGGTTGACATGCAGGCCGGCTGCAGCAAAGAAAACCGGTGCGAAGATGGACATGGTCACCACGTGCAAGGGGTTCATGACCCTTTCACCGATGAGCGGTGTTTGTCCCAAAAGCACTCCGATGGCAAAAGCACCGAGCACTGCGTGGACACCCAGAAACTGCGTCGTCGCAGCCGAGAACAGCAGCAACGCCACTGCCAGAGTAAGCAGCGCCCCCTGGGTCATCAGTCTATCGTGAGCCCAACGAACCAGGTTAAAGAGCAACCGCCTCGCGCCAAACATCACAGCGAAGAAGGCTATCGTTCCCAGGGGAGCCTTCCAGAGACTGGTGGAGTGACCTGCGTCGCCGCTGGCAACAGCAGCTACCAGTGCCAGCAATACGCAGCCAATCGTGTCCTGTACCAATGCCGCGGTCAGTACTATCTGTCCGATTCTTCTGCGAATCGCCTTGACGTCCATCAAGATCTTTGCGATGACCGGTACGGACGAGACAGCAAACAACGTCCCCAGGAAAAACGCCGTCACCGCTCTGTCTTGCGCGTTAAGAAGGAGGTTGCCGGGAAGCAGATATCCCACGCCGACGCCTATGCAGAACGGTATGACACTGCCGAGGATCGCTGGCCAAACGGCTGCCTTTCCCTGCTGTCTGATAAGAGCGACATTTGTCTCCGTCCCGGTCAACATGAGCAAGAAAAGAAGCCCCACCCATGAAACCACCTCGAGGAGGTAGGACTGGGTCTTCTCCGTCGGAAATACAAGCCCCGACACGTCAGGAAACAGAGCGCCCAGCACCGATTGTCCCAGCAGAACACCGGCCAAAAGCTGTCCGACCACAGGCGGCTGTCCTATGCGCACCATCACTTCACCAAGGAAGAACGCCGTGGTCAACAGGATTCCCACCTGCAAAAGGAGCAGCAATACGTGCTGCTCGCTCAGTGTCTTTATATCTACCTTTTGGGCCCTAGCATACAAAGGCTTCAATTGCCCGATCTTGGTCCGCAATGTCTCCGACCACTGATGGGCGAGCATTGCCTGATCGGTCCTGTAAGCCATGGCATCTTCCCTGACCGCGCCCACGATTACGAGCTCGCCTAGCACCACTGCTGGCGTGCCGTCCCTGAGAACCGCCACCCTGATGTCTGCCGGATTCAGTTCAGGGCTAGCCAGAATCCGATCGATTCGCCGATTGACGATTTCCGCCCTCTCGTCAGCAGAAATGGAAGACATGCCAGCCACTACAATGGCCGGCGCCGACCCGACGCGTACCTCGGCATACTCCGGGGCGGCGGCCAGACAAGCCGCCGCCCCAGCCCACCAAAAGGCAAGAGCGGCACCGAACGCACAGACGGCAGACATTACTCTGGCTGTTGTGCGTCTTCGTAACATTCCATAACTCCCGGACAACACTCTGACATTGCCAATTCTCACACAGCTTCGTCGCGAGCGTCCTACGATATCGATGTCGCCCCCGAAATCGTCCCCAGGCTGTCGCTCCGTTTTCCTGCCCGGGAGGCCAAGGACATCAAAGCACGCTCGCCGGGCGAGATCGCCATCGGTGTCCTGCTTTCGCTTTTAGCCACGCTGGCTCTGAGCATTGTCCTGGCCGCCCTTGGACTAGTCTTCCCTCGTCTGTACAGCCTCATCAGCTCGTGGAAAGGCCGATACATCCGTTCCTTGAAGATCCAGCAAGCAGTCCTGCTCTCGGAGGATGCGGTCATTGAACTGCTCACGGTCCTGTTGAGCATCGCTCGACTCACTCTTGTCCTTGTTGCCTTCTACTTCTACGTGGTGGTCGTCCTGAGCTTCTTCGGAGCCACGCGTGAACTGTCGTGGCAAATCATCGACAAGGTCATCGAGCCACTCACGAAGGTGGTTTGGCCGGCCATAGTTTCTTACGCTCCCAGCCTCTTTTTCCTCGCAATTATTATCGTTGGCGCGCACTACACGATCGCATTCACGCACTTCCTTTTCAGGGAAATAGAGCTAGGGACGATCCAGTTTCCCGGATTCCAGCGTGACTGGGCAGATGCCACTTACAAAATCGTTCGGTTTCTCATAATCGCCTTTGCCCTGGTTTTGGCCGTCCCGTATCTGCCGGGTTCCGGATCGCCAGCGTTCCAACAGGTCGGTCTGTTTCTGGGCGTTCTCCTTTCGCTGGGATCAACCGGCGCCATCTCGCACATTGTCGCGGGAGTATTTTTGACTTATACAGGCGCGTTCAGGAGCGGTGACCGCGTGAAGATTGCCGACACAGTCGGCGACGTGGTCGAGAAGACGCTGCTGGCCACCCGCATCCGCACGATCAAGAATGAGTTGATTACCATTCCGAATGGATTGGTTCTCGGCAGCCACATAGTTAACTACAGCTCCTCGGCGCTGAACCCTGGGCTGATACTTCACACCAGCGTAACCATTGGTTACAACGTTCCCTGGCAGACAGTAGAGCACCTTTTGATCGAGGCAGCCAGAGCCACCGAAAATATACTGGAGGTTCCACCACCGTTCGTGTTTCAAACCAGCCTGAACGATTTCCACATCAGCTATGAGATAAACGCTTACACGAACAAGCCGGAAATCATGGCCAACACATACGCTGAGCTGCACAGAAACATCCAGAACAAGTTCAACGAAGCGGGGGTGGAAATCATGTCCCCTGGCTATTCGGCACTCAGGGACGGGAACAGCACGACGGTACCCAGTGATTATCTGCCGCCGACGTACGAACCGCCTCCTTTCCGGGTGGCGGGCATAGCAAGCCCCGCTGCGCAGCGGCAGGGAGACGGCAGCTCAGACTGACACCAGTCCTCAAAGGGATAAACAGTCTTGGAACTACACGCTCGTCGGCCAGCATGCTTCAACGCATTGATCTATACGATCTTAGTGGCGATTTCACCCCACTGTTCCCCGGCACTGTCCGCCAACGCCACCAGCTTGCCTGACTTGCTCCTCTGGGCCTGGCAGCGCCCTGAGGATCTCTCCTGGATAAGCCCCTCTGAAGTTGGCGTAGCCTACCTGGCGTGTCATCTGATCTTGCTTGGCGACCGCGTCGTTACGCAACGCCGCCAGCAGCCGCTCAAAGTTCCTCCTGGAAGCCGGATGATTGCTGTAGTTCGTATCGACTCGGACAGCAAACACAAGCCTGACCTGTCCGTGAGCCAGATCGAACAAGCCGCACAGGCAATTGCGAGGTTTTCGGAGTTTCCCCGGACCGTAGGCGTACAGATAGACTTCGACGCCGCCGAATCCGAGCGCGAGTTTTACGCTTCACTTATACGCAGAGTTCGTAACCTGTTAGCGCCGGAGAAGATGCTGTCGATCACAGCCCTGGCGTCCTGGTGCTTGTTTGACAACTGGATAAAGGATCTGCCTGTCGACGAGGCGGTACCAATGATGTTCAGCCTTGGCCAGGATCGCAGCAAAGTTCTGCTGCATTTCAAATCCCATCGTGATTTCTCCTTGCCCCTGTGCTGCCGGTCGCTGGGGATATCCCTGGAGGAGCAAGACGTAAATGCGCTCATGATCCCGTTAGCACAACGGCGTAAAATGCCGGTTCGAATCTACGCATATTCCAGGAGCGCCTGGTCGCCGGCAAAGCTCGAGCAGTTCAAACACCTGATCAAGTCTCATGAAACCAAGCCTCCGCGTACATCTCATTAGCCTGCTGGCAATCTCGTCAGTTATCATCCAGTCGCTTCCTGCGTACGGATGCGCGTTCGGCCTCGAGACATTGTTCAGCTACAGCAACCATCCGGACTTTCCCCTGCGGCAGTACGCCGCGGGTCAACTGGGCATCATTCGCTCCACGTATGCTCGTTCTTATCTGGTGGTAGCCTATCGATATCTGATCGGCAAACCGCTCACCCCGGAGGAGCAGAGCAGTCTTGTCTCGCTGTGGAACTATCGCATGACGACCGTGTATGACGATGACTGTCCGACCGGCGCGGATCAGTGGCTGCTGGCGCGCAAGGCCATACCCGGCGCAACCAGAATCGACAGAATTGCCACTGCCAGAGCTGTAGTGAGCTCCGAGCCATGGCAGACATACTGCAATTGCCAGAGCAGCGCTTTCCAGGCGGCAGCCACCAGGCTGAAGGATTATATCACCAGATATGGTGCGGCCTCTCAGGCGGTAAAGGACTGGCTGCAAGCACAAGACGCCGTTTTCTCGAGCTGCCTGAATCCGTGAAGGAGCCGGACTTGACGGATTGGGTGATGACCATGCAGACGCGCGGAAGCGAGAGTGATCAACATGCCATAGCCATGTGGAAGAAGACGCAGTCCCTTCCCTGGCTCGTCGCAGCAATCAGTCGCGTAAAAGCAGAGTCGCCGGACGCCCGGGACATTCTGGCAGCCGCGGGCAAAGTGCCGATTTCTTCGCCGGCGCATTGGATGCTGTTTTATTACACAAATCAATTGAACATTGCCGGCAAAAGGCTGGCGCAAGCCAGGGCCGATCTCGATCGCGTGCTCCTCTCGCCTCCTGCGACCTTACCTTTGTCGTCAGCCAACCTCCTGCGGGCACAGCGCCTGACCATTGCCCAGAACCTGTCGGAATTCGTCCGATTCGGGATTCAGAAACCTGCCTGCCTGTGTATGACCGGGGGCATAGATGGGGTTCCGGATGACGTCGAAACCATTGAAAAAACTGGCGTGGTACCCGACAACGAGCCTCTGTTTACACAGACCGCCGGCTATCTTCTCGATCGAAGGTTGCCGCTAAGCGCGCTCAGGCAACTGGCCAGAGATCAAAAAATCCCAACCAAGCTGCGAGCACATGTAGCCTGGACGTCATGGGTCAGGGCGGTGCTGGTGGGCGATGATGCTTCCGCGCGCGATCTGGCTATCGCGATGAGGCCTTTCAACAGCAGGAAGACCGGGTTGATCGACAAATACCTGAGCGCCACAACGGCGGAAGACCGCAAGTTTGCCGCCACATTGCTCATGTTGAAGTTCTCCTCCGCCACTCCCAATGCATACTGGGGACAGCTGGATGAAGATTCCTACGGAGACGCAAGCGGCTGGTGGTGGGGACCCAGTCCGGTGTCCCAGTATGGCGACAGCCTGGAGGACGGCTTGCCATTTGAGCAACTGCATCCGCTGTTTCTGACCAAGGTGGAGCAAGAACAGGCAAGCCTGGAGCTGAAGAAGCTGGCCGCGGTTCCCACGGCACCGAATTACTTCGCACGCAACGTCCTTGCGTACGCTCGTAATCACCCGGCGGATCCCCGCGTGCCTGAAGCGTTGCATTACGCCGTCAAAGCAACCCGATACGGTGCCACCGACGAAGCCACGAGCCCTCTATCCAAGCAGCTTTTCGTCCTGCTGCATACGAGATATAAATCCAGTCCCTGGACGAAGAAGACGCCGTACTGGTATTAATTCGTCCGGCTGCTGCTCCGACTTTGCGCTGTCGTATGTCCTGGTAAACGCTCCTCTCTTTCACGTTAATTGCGCCAATCCCCGCCTGCCTCGTCATTCTGAGGGCATCTTAGCCCAGCCGAGCAACACGGCTTTGCAAGCGGAGCTTCTGCTCAGGGCAGGCTTCGCGACCGAAGAATCTCGGTTGCGAGCAGCGACCTGCGTACGAGGCTGCGCGGGCTGACACCGTTTATCGCTTACCGGAAGAAACATTAAACAGGCAGCACCTGCATGATTTAATCAAAACATTTGAACTTTTGCCCGGCTTCTGACGTATACAAGGTCAGAAGGCTGCTCAATCCGACACCAAAGGTAGACGATCCCTCAGAATGCACCGCAATCAACAGGTCCTTCCCCGCAGCGTGGACAGTTCCTCAGACACAAACGGCGCGCCCTATGCGACGAGGGCGCAAGCATGCTCTCCTGGGCTCCTGAAGCGATTCCATTTGGACCTCTTCCTTAGATGCCTGGTTACCGTCTGGGCTGTCACCCTCATTTCCGCAGCCGAGGCACAACCCCAGAGTGACAAGCCTGCACAAAAGCCCACGACCCTCACCGGGGGCGTGGCCATCTTTCGAAGCGGTGCACAGGCCCTCGACTCGCGCGCCCAGCTGCTTCGCCAATCGCCCACCCTCGATTCCAGCCCCCAGCAGCCATTTCCACTCCGTGCCACTCAACTGAACGGCGCTGCCGTCGAGAACCGTCAAATATCGGCCCTGTCCAGATACGATCTCGAAATCATCATCGACCGATCCATGTCGATGAAACGGCGAGACTGCCCGGGCGGTCTGTCTCGCTGGGACTGGTGCGCCTTGCAGGCCACGGCGGTTGCCAGGGCCTTGTCTCCATATGCAGCTCATGGTTTGACAATAACCAGATTCGCCACCGATTTCGACGTCCACGAACACGCATCTGCCCAGGATGTGGCCAACATTTTGGAACTACGAGACTTTCAATTTGGCACGCGACTTTCCGAGCCGCTTGCCGCGCGCCTGAATCAGTTCTTCACCCGCTATAAGCCCGGCGACAAGCCGCTGATTATTGCAGTGATAACGGACGGAGTACCTTACCCCAGGCCCGAGCCACGCCTGGTTCGCCAGGTGCTGGTGAAGGCGTCCCGGCGAATAACTGACCCCCGGCAAGTAAACGTCGTGTTTTTGCAGGTAGGAGGCAACGATCCCAGGGGGAGATTTTTCCTGTGGGACCTCTCCACCAACCTGCGCAGCTATGGCGCGCGCTACCAGTACGTTCGCACCGTACCTTTTGAAGTGCTCACGCAAATCGGTCTTGCGCAAGCGC
>DATNRD010000745.1:0-3552 GCA_036703665.1 Candidatus Obscuribacterales bacterium | reverse complement strand
CCAAGATAGCGCAGAGCCGCAGAAGGTCACGTATCCCTGGCAGCGGCCTTGTCCGGTTCGTCCTTGGCCGGCGCACCGGGTGCTGGTTCATCAGCCTTGAGGGCGTTTTTGACCTCGTCTTGAGCTTCCTGCAGGCCCTTCTTGAAGTTCCCAATGCCCTGCCCAAGCGCCTTGCCGAGCTCAGGCAGCTTCTTAGGACCGAACACCAGCAAAGCAATGGCTGCAACGATTGCAATATCGACCGGGCTGTTCAGCATTACGCTACCTCTGTGCCGCTCTTCCCCAATGATCCTAACACATTTATCTTGACAGGCAGCCCGTTTACAGGCTTGTCGCGCCAGTATAATCGGCTACTGCCAGCACGAACTCAGACACTGCTAATCTACAGGCCTTTGACATGCCAGAAAACCACTCCGCCAGACGTGCCCTTCTTACCGCTGCGTTGATTGCCACGTTCATGTTCGTGACAGCCGGTCCGTCTTTGTCCAGTCGGGTTGCCAGACCGGTGGGGCGGTCCCCTGCACTGAGCCGGACGCCTCTGGGCGCTTCAACTGCTGGCGCGGCGGGGCACGTCCTCAGTGCCGTTGGACTGGACCCATACAGTGCTGCGGCTTTTTCGTTCTCTCCCGGGAGCGCCGGAATGTACGGCGCAAGCGCCGGCACTACACGAAGCCGGCGCGTCCAGGTCGCAGCAACGGCCAGGCGTCCATCGGCTGCCGGCGAGCTGGCTGGCGTACTCAAACAGTACGGCATCGAGCGCCGTGCTGCCGACAAGCGCAGCGGCATAGTGGAGTACAGGCTCAAGTCCAACGGACTCTCCATCTTGCTGGCTGAACGCCACAGCGCCCCGGTGGTCACGGTCATGATGCTCTACAAAGTCGGCTCCAGGAACGAAGCCACCGGTTACACGGGAGCTACGCACTTTCTGGAGCACATGATGTTCAAGGGTTCGAAGAACTTTGATCCCGCCAGAGGCACAGGCATAGACGACGTGCTCAAGCCGATCGGTGGTATCAATAATGCCACCACCTTCTTCGACAGGACCAGCTACTTCGAAGTGGTGCCGTCCAAAGATCTCTCGCTTTGCCTGCAGTTCGAGGCAGACCGCATGCGAAACCTGCTTTTGCGCGAAGCCGACCGCAAGTCTGAGATGACCGTGGTTCGCAACGAACTGGAACGGCAGGAAAACGAGGCCGACCTCATCCTTCACAATCAGCTGTGGGCAACAGCCTTCCGCGCGCACCCCTACCACAATCCGATCATCGGCTGGCGCACGGATGTGGAGGGCGTGCCCACCGAGAGGCTCCGGCAGTTCTACAAGGATTTCTACTGGCCTGACAACGCCACGCTCCTGGTGGTCGGAGACTTCGACACGAAAGAGGCTCTGGCGTCGGTGGCCAGATACTTCAACGGAATTCCCCGCTCGCCCCGATCCATCCCGCCTGTCTACACGAGCGAACCGCCCCAGGAAGGAGAACGCCGCTTTACCATCAAAAAGGGAGCGGACCAACCCAAAATAGTAGTCGGCTTCCACGTTGCTCGAGCCGCCGACAGGGACACCTATCCGCTGGCCCTGCTCGAGGCTATCCTTGGCGATGAATCCCGCAAATCCAGCCGGCTGTACAAGGCCTTGATCGCCACCGGGCTGGCATCAAACGCCTATGCGGCATACTACCAGCTCAAGGACCCGGGGCTCTTTTGCATAGGCGCAACGGCGCGGAAAGGCGACCTGGCTGCAACCGAAGAGGCAATCTTGCAGGAGTTGCAAAAGCTGGCCAGCGAGCCTGTCGGGGCAGACGAGCTCAAACGAGCCAAGAGCTCCATTGTCAAACGAATGAAGCTGGACGCGGCTGATCCGCTGAAAATGGCCCAGCAGATCGGTGAATCCATCGCAGTTGCCGATTGGAAGTGGTGGGCTGACTACGCCGACCACGTGGAAGCCGTCACCGCAGCCGATATCACCGCCGTGTGCCGGAAGTACTTTTCGGAGATGAACCGGACCGTCGGCTACTATCTGCCCAAGACCCCACAGCCGTCCGCTTGGCAGACTCCGGCCGAGCAGGAGAAACCACAGCCGGAGGGGCAGAAACCGACCAATCCAGGCGTGGCACCGGCCGGATACAGGAGTCTGTCCGACGCACCGCGGTCGACCCCGGGGGCGCAGGCGTCTCGCCTGGTCCGGGGCGGGCAAGATGACCGCGCCCCCAGATCAAGTGACCGGAGTCGGGCTGAACGTCCACGCTCCCAGCATCGCCACCCGCCCATCGTTGCCTTCAGCAGCGCTGCTTCGATCGGCGCGGCGCAGACAGCCACTAATGCTCAAGCCGTCGCACAGGTTTCCCGAAGCCCCGCCCGTGCAGGCAAGTCGGTGGCTGCGCGCGTCAAAAGAAAGGTCCTGGCCAACGGGCTGACTGTGCTGGTCCTGCCCGTAAAAGGCACAGGGACGGTCTGCGTGGCGGGCAAGATCGCTGCCGGCGGCTACTTCGCTCCAGCGGACAAGACACTGTTGCCTGACCTCCTGGCCGATATGCTCACGCACGGCTCGCAGCACCTCAGCAAGGAGCAACTGGCACAAGAGCTGGAGGAAATGGGCACGAGTCTGGAATTCGAGGCTGCCACCTTCTGGATCCGCTTCAATTCGGACGTAACAACCGAGGACGCAGAGCGGTTCCTGTCCTTGCTGGCCAAGGTACTCGTCAAACCACTTTGCGAGAGCAAGGCGCTCGATGAGGTCAAAGGCATTCTCGAAAGCGAGATCAAGCAGAAACTGGACGACACGAAGAATCTTGCCTGGAACGCGCTCGTGCACGAAATGTACTCCCCGGAATCTCCCTACTACGAGAAGACCTTCCAGGAGCAACTGCATGAGCTTCCGGGGGTCACTGACAAAGACGTTCTCGCCTACCACCAGCGCCACTTCCTGCCCGGCAACACTGTTCTGGCTCTGGTTGGCGACATCGAGCCTCAGAGAGCCTTTGCCCTGGTCGAATCGACTCTGGGTAGCTGGCCGTCCGGACCGAAAAGCAAAATCGAGCCACTAGAAGCCGAGCTGCCGCCCAGGGCCAAAACCATCTCCATCAACGTACCTGATAAGGAGAATGTAGACGTCTACATCGGGCACCCGATCGCCATCAGCCTGAAGAGCAAGGACTATTTCGCCGAGATTATCGCAAACTCCGCCCTGGGGCATGATCCCTTCGCCTCCCGCCTGGCTCCTGTGCGAAGCAAGTACGGCTTGACCTACGACATCGGCTGTTACAACACCGACACCTCATATGGTGGCGCGCCGTGGGTAATCGACTTCTCCGTCAACCCGGCCAATGTCGAGCGGGCATTGACGCTGGTTGGCAAGCTGGTTTCCAAGTTCCAAGCCGAGGGCATCACGCCGTCGGAACTGAAGGAGGAGGCCGGTCGCCTCGGCGGCGAGTTTCTCGTCTCCCTGCGTACTCCCCGGGCCCTGGCCGAGGCCATCAGCCGGTTCGAAGCGGCAGGCGTCGGCCCGCAGTTTATCGACCGCTATCCGCAGGCGCTCAAGCAGGTCAGCCGGCAAGA
>DATNRD010000744.1:0-3020 GCA_036703665.1 Candidatus Obscuribacterales bacterium | reverse complement strand
TGCGCGCGAGCAGCTTCATTGCGCGCCTGGGCGGCTGCGTCCAGTGCCTCCGAAGGACCTCCGCCGGCGGCCGAGGTGGCTCTGTCGGCGGCGGCGCGGGCAGCGTTGGCGTGATTCTGGGCCTCGGCGGCAGCCGATGATTTCGCGTATCGATCCGACCCGTACTGGGCACGGCTGGCTGCGGACTCGGCTTGAGCGGCCTGGTCCCTGGCTACCTGCAGCTCGCTGCGCGCCCGGTAGGTGGCATCCGTTCGCTGTCCGGCATCGGGGTTTTGACCTCCGCCTGCGCCCCCGCCGAACAGGATGCGGAAGATGTCCTGCGGCGTAAGCCTGGCCGGACCCGGGAAAGGCGAGCTTCTCAGGGAGTCGCCCGAGGCTGGAAAGGATCTGCCCTGCGGCAGGCGCAAGGGAGATTGAGTTTGATTGAGCAAGCCCGGCGCTATGGCAGGTTTCTGGAAAACCGGCTCTGCCTGAGCCGGGGGCGCCGCCTGCCCAGGCTGCTGCCAGCCTGTATCCAGAAAACGCTCGATTTCCGAGGCGTCGGGCGTCTGCCCATATGCCGGTAATGCGGTAGCGGTCAGAAGGAGGAAGGCATGTACCATTCGCGATTCGAGCCTGCCCATAGCGCTCCTGCCTGCAGGCAAGGGTCTTTCTCTGAGGTTCCGGCAGCGGGGGATGAAAATCTTCAGCGCGTGCATCATTTCCAATGCTAAACCGTCATCGCCGGCAAGGCACCTGGCACAGCCGGCGCAGCTCGTCGGCTTTTGTCACTTCCAGGGCCTTCCTGCCTCCAAGCCAGACGAGCAGCCTGCGCCACAGGGTGCCGAGTCTCAAGAGCAGGAACGCATCCAGCCGGAAGTGGCAGGTTTTCCCGCGCAGGCGCTGAATGCCGTGATGGAAGGTGCCGTCCGCAAAAGTCCTGACCGCCAGCGTGCCGGCAGTGAATTTCCTGCCGTGGCAGCAGTGAAGCACCTCAACGATGTTGCCGCAGGGCACCGGACCGAGAACCGCCACCGACAACTCCTGATGATCTTCGCACGGCCAGATGGGCATCTCCTGAACGAAGTCTGCCTGGATCCAGGTGCGTGCGGTGAAACGCACCTTGAGCACCACTGGCTCGGCCAGCAGCGAGTTGGCGGCTCCTTTGCCCGTGTCCCTGAGGCACGCTGCCCGGGCATAAGAGTAGGCGTCGGCAGGGTCTGCGGTATAGAAGCTATAGCCGCTCCTTCCCGGCTCGATGTTGCCTGACCGGTTTATTTCCCATCTCCGGTAGCAGTTGGTGCCGTGGTAGAGATACAGCTCGGTGCCCTCGGCATTATGGTCCACGAAAGGCTTCTGCTCCAGAAACTGGAGCAGCGGGGGCAATGTCCTGTGATATGGAAGCCTTTCCGTGTCGCATCCTCCCGGCGTGGAGTTCGAAATTTGAGAGCCGGTGCCTGCCATTCCAGCAAAACTATGCCCTTGGTCCGATAATCCAAAACCAACCCGCGATGCGAGTGTATCGAAGACTACTTAAAATCTGTACGGGCGCCCAGCTTGCCCGTCATGGGTAAGGTTTCGGCCAGCACAGCTGATCGAACCCGGAAACTGTCATCCGCTTACGATGGAGCGAAAGCAGTCCTGAGGGAGCCCTTCGCATGCTCCAGCGGCCTGGCTTCGCATTCACAGCATCCGCTCAGGGCGGGCTGCGCGACCGAAGGAACCATCTCCTTGTGCCGACACGAGATCCTTCGCCGCTCCGCGGCTCAGGATGACAGTTTCGAGGCGGGTGACCTGTCTTGGCCGAAACCTTACCCTTATGGGACGACCACCTATTCCAGATAGTGTTCGCGCGTCAGCTGTATGACCTGGAACGCTTCCTGGAGGGCATCACGCACTTGCTGAATCGCCTGTTGCGCGGTGTCGCGTACAGCCTGCACCTGGGTCTCCCGCATGGCGATTATCGCTGCCTGAACTTCCTGGGCATGCTGCTCCAGCTTTTCGGCTCTTGCATCCAAGACTCTGGTCAGATCCTCTTGTGCCGCAGCCTTCAACCTGTTGAGTGCTGCGGTGGCAGCATCTCTGTCGGCCAGAAGAGAAGGATCGGTGCCGCTGCTCCACTGCTCCACCAGTTCGCGCGTGGCTTTATCCTGTGTCGTGGCTATCTCCTCGGCATCGTGGAACAGGGAAGCCGCGCGGGCTATCGCTTCCTCCATGTAGGTAGCGGCAGTCTCGAAAATGTTTCCGATTTCGGTGCGCTGCTCGGCAGCCGTCGCCTCCATCCTGGATGTGGTATCAGAGGCAAGCGCCGAGATTTCCTGCTTCGTAGCGCTTGTTTGAGTGGCGATTTCGGTTAACTGGGCGGAGATGAGCCCGCTGAACTCCTCCGAGAAGCGCTTCTGAAGATCGGAAACGGTTTGCTTGAGCGTGTTCCGGTGTTCTCGCAGGTGGGGTAAGAGCGTTGCGCTGGCGAGGTTGTTGACCGTGCGGGAGATGTCGAGTTCGTAGCTCGTCTTGGCCTGTTGCACCCCCAGGCTGCACTGCGTCTTGCTGGCGTTCAGCTTTTCCCGGGCGCGCTCGCAGACCGAATCGAGATCTTCGGACAGGGAGGCGGTCTGTCTTTCGAAGGACTGAAGAATCGCTTCGCTTTCTGCGGTCAGTCGCTCGCTTAATTGCTCGAATCTGGTTTTCAGCCGATCGACATCGCCTTTCGTGCTTTCGCTCAACCGTTCGCAAATCGCATCGACCATGTTTTTCAGTTCGCCGCCCCTGGCATCCACCAGGCTGCCGAAGTCGCTCTTGATCTTCTCTGATAGCTGCCTGGAAAGGTTTTTGAGGTCCGTGCAGAGGTCTTGCAGAGCCTTCAAATGCGATTTCTGGTGGTCGGTTATTGCGGACAGGCTCTTGTCCTGCAACTGTTTTATCTCATAGCGACCGTGGGCGGCGCAGTCGGCCAACTTGTGCTCCGCGTCTTCCCCTACGTCGTCGAGTTGATGGCAGAGATCGGCAAGCGTTGCAGCCAGCCCCTGCTCTGCCTTCTC
>DATNRD010000743.1:0-5402 GCA_036703665.1 Candidatus Obscuribacterales bacterium | reverse complement strand
TCTTTGCCTTCTCGACCTGACGATTCGTGGCGGCATTGTTGAGCGGCATATCCAGTATGCTCAGCACAGCCTGCCGCTCCTGCACGGACATACCGGCAATGTTCAGGCTGCGCAGCACTTCGTGTGCCACCTCAGCTCCCTTGTCCGTAGCGAAGACCTCGGCAGCGATGCCTGCCTGCCCGGGCTTGGTGATGCACTCGAGCAGGCGCTTGTTGTATTCTTGCGCGCCAAGCTCGAATTCCTTGTCCCCGGTGTTGATCTTGCCGAAGTTTTGCAGCATCACCGCAGACTGCAGCTTCTCTTCCCGCACTTTGTCGGCTGGCTTGGCATCAGTGTCCTTGATCTCCGCAGTCAGGTTCGTCTTCAGCGTATCGACAACATAGCCGGCGAAAGCACCGGGCTTGCCGCTCAACTCGCGATACTTGCTCGTAGCCGCATCGATCATGCCGTGCCGCGCTTCGACGGTATCCTGCTGATTGGCAAACACAGCAATCCCGCAGGCGGCGCGCAGATCAGCGGGCTCGTTGGCCTTGCCGTTTTGCCCGTCGGAAGAGGCGATCGTCAGCAAAGACTTCTTCAGGTCCTCAGCGCGCAAGCCGTTGATCTTCCCGAGGAAGGCCATCTGCTCTGCCTGGGACTTGGTGCGCATGACGTCCTCTTCATGCTGCAGCTCGTTTATCAAAATTCCCAGACGCGGCCCGCTGTTGTCGAAAATAGCCTTCATTCTCAAGGCTTCCGGCAGATCCTTTCTCTCTACGATATCGGCGCACACAGCCGCCAGTTGCCGCGAATCAAGTTTGCCCAGGCGGAAGAGCTGATCGGCCACAGCCAGACGGCTGGCATGGTCGGACGAGGTAGCTACGCGGCCTTCCAGGAACTTCATCGCCTCCTCGACCGTGAACTTCTGCTCAACCGTCTGCGCCTTGACGTCCGACCACTCGTCATAGGAGCCGGCGCGGCTGACTTTCGTCTCCGTCTTCTTGTGAGCGGGGATCGTTTCCGTCCTGGAGGCCAGCACGCCGCCCTTGGGCAAGCTGCCATCTTTGTTGGTGGACAGGAGCAACAACGCCATGGTTGCAGCGATCTTCTCCTGCTCCGACTTGTCTGACAGCTTCTTGCCGGCGAGCTCTGCTTCCATGTCTTGCTGGAGCTTCTTGTTTCCTTCGGCCGACTTGTCGCCGCTCCGCAGCTCGCGCGTGTATCTGTCCGGCTTCTCGTTCATTCGCTGGAGCAGCATTTCCTTGCCGGATTGATGGTGGTAAGCCATCAATTCCGTCATGAACGCCTTGCGGTCCGGGTGATTTTCCGGCAGGGCGAGAATTTCTTTGGTTCTGGCGAAAAGTCTCTCAACCTTGGTTTTCGTTTCCGCATCCTTGATGCCGGTAGCCATCGTTTCCATGTAGCTGTCCAGCATCTTGCCAGTGGCTTCGCGAATTTCCGGCTTGGTGAAGTCGAAGGCATGCTCGAACTTGCGATAGTCGCTCTCGGACACACCGCGCTCCGTTTCAGCGCGCCTGGTGCGTTGTTCTTCCGTCCGTCCAGCCTTCAGGTCCAGCTTGTACTTGATATCCTCATAGATCATCGGACCGTAGACAAAGCTGGTGGCGCCCATGCCAACATGAGCAATCTTGCTCAGCATGCTGGCGGATTCGGCGGTTTGCTTGGCGCCTGTGAAAACGCGCATGGCTGAGCCTCCCAGACCGAGAACAAAGACGTCTGCCATGATCGCCACGTGGCGTGCCTTGATGATGTCGTTTCCATCCAGCCCGACGTGCTTGAGAGCAGGATCGAACGCGCCTGTGCGCAGGGCGGGGGTAAGGAATCCCGTAATACCAATTAGAGCCCTCGTTGCCTGGAGCGCCGCCAGGCCGACGCGCCCTGCCCGGATGGCAGCCGCGGCCTCCGGAGCACCCACCACGGTCAGGCCCACGTCCATCACCACGCTGGCGACCTTGCCACCATGGTGCATGGCCATTTGCTTGGCTCGCCAGCCGGTCCAGCCGCCCAGATCATCCGCCCTGAGAAGCTCGTATCTGCCGGTCATGTTCGAGACCACCCCGACGTACTCATTCGGCTTGAATATGCGCTTTTCCTCGAGGGTCCCGACCTGCTTGCCAAACCAGTAATTGTAGTTGACTACGTTGTCCTTCTCGAACGAACGTGTGATTGTTACTTCGATGTCGCCGTTGGGAAGCTCGCGGGTAGAGAACTTGTGGTTGGTGTAGTCGAACTTCTCCTGCCTGCCATCGTTGCTGGTATCAGGTGTGATTTCGCGTCCGAGCTTATCGATGAACTTGCCTTCGTTATTCTTGTGTATGACTTCTTCCTGGTTGCCGTCGCGCAGGAAGATTGTCACCGGATTGCCTTCTAGATCCAGAATCCGCGAAATCTTGCCTTGCTTGTCGTACACAACGGTGCCCTTGTCGTTGGGACCGGTGAAATCTCCGTAGCGCAAGAAGCTGCCGTAGCCCTTCTGGTAAGCTTCGATGGCCTGATCGACCGGCTTGTGCCACTTGTCCAGCCATGCTTCCAGCTTTCGGATCTTCTCGCGGTTCTCCGGCAGGTCGAGGCGCAGATCCTTGGGCATCGGAATGACGCACTTGGTCAGTTTGTCAGACTTGGGATCGAATTCGATCTCGGCGCCCAGCTCTCTGAGCTCCTTGATGGCTTGATCTCTGAAATCGGGAGTGATGCCTGAAAGGCTCTTATAGGCCTGCGCATAGTTCCGCACGCGGTTCATCAGGTTGCTCATCTGCAGAGCAGCTGAATACCAGGCATCAAGCGCGCGGACATCGCCGGCCGGTGGCATGTCCCAGCTGGACGGAACCCCGAAGTCCTCCTTGAGCCGCTTCTGAAGCATCTCCGCATCGAACTGTCTTTGCGCCCTGACCACAGTTTCTTCGGCAGTCATGAACCAGTTGGTGGCGTTGGTGAGCCCGGCCAGGCGCTTGGTGTCAGAAAGAAGATCTGTCGTGTCGTCGGAAAGATCGAGGGGAACCTTGCCTTCCTTCACCTGTGCCAAGTAGTACTCGTAGATTGCCGGGAAGCCATCCTTCATGGGCAGCTTGAGCGGAGCGCCTTCCGGGAACCGGTTCATGTCCGTCGGGTCCGGGCGGTCGCCAATCTGCATGTCGGCAAGATTCACGACTGTGTATGTGATGTTCTTCTGCAGGTACTGAACAGCTACCTTATAGAACTTGATGGTTGCTTCGTAATCGCCATCCTTGACTTTCTGCACAAGCTCCGCCAGTGAGTCTCTGCCCTTTTCGCCGTCGAGCAATCCCTGCAGTGTTTTCTTGCTCTCCTCGTTCTTCTCGCCTTTGAGCAGATCTTCGATGACCTTCTTGCGATCGACGCCTTCTTTGTTATCCAGCAACGATTGAAGTGCCTTCCTTCTCTCCGGGTCCTTTTCCACATTGAGAAGTTTGGTCACTTCCGATTGCAGTTTCTGCTCGGTCTCACCCACCAGCACTTCCGCCTGCAGGTAAGGCAGAAGTCTCATGGCGCTCGTCTGCAAGATGCGGAAATTGGCGCGCTCTTTCTCGGTAAGCTGCTCCCAGGGCTTTATCGGCTCTACCTTCTCCGGGGGCTTTTCAGCCTTGTCGCGGGAGTCCGCGACACGCGTATCGGCGCCCGCGGGCTGGTTCCGCGCGTCACCGGGCTTCTTCGGTTGCTCATCGGCCGGCTTGTTGCTTGCGTCACCGGACGGATTCTTGCCCTGGTCACCACCGGATTTGCCGTTTTCATCCGCTCCGGGCTTGTTGGCCTGGTCGCTTCCGGACCCGTTGCCCTTGTCCGCTCCGCCGTCCTTGCTCCCCTGCCCAATCTGGAACGGGTCCCGGAGCTCCTCGCGGAACTTCTCAGCTGTTGTATCCGAATCGTTAGTAACCGCCGCCTTGTCTTTTAAGTCGCGCCCGTCGCCCATGATGAAGCTTCGTCTCCCAGTCGACCCCTCGCCTGTTCGCACCAGCCCAGCCCAACCATATCTATCCGGCTCAGTGGGATTTTCGACACTGCCGACGGAGAAACCACCCGCGGCAGTACTTCGACCGGGGGACATCGCCCCCCTGGGAGCGCCGGCTTCCAGCCGGCGGGATGGCGGCGCTAGGCTCCAATCCCTGTGATGCAGGGTTGGTTCAGGTTAGTCACCGCCGTAGGTCGGTTTGACCGCAGGACCTTCATTCTGCGCGTTGCAGCCACACTGGCTGAGCAGGAGCTGGGCGAGCATGCCGACGGCGATGACTGTGCCGCCGACCGCCAGGACGCGCCCGGCTGTTATCCGTCCCGACCGTTCGCCCGACTTGTACGCCGCGACAGCCTCCTCCGCTGCGGCAATTCTCACTCGCGTTCTGTCTGCCTCCGGGAGCTTTCGATAATTCTCCAGTTCCTGCCTGAGTCTCTCCTTTTCCTTCTCGTCCTTCGATTGGGAGATCCTCTCCTCCATCAACTTTTGAAACTCGGCGTCTTTGTTGTACTTTTCCAGGGTCTTCACCAGCTCCGGCGCCATCGCCTTGTCAGCGACCATGGTAAGACCGCCTGCGCCTTCCTTCGCTTCCACCTTCAACGCGCTCTCGCGACCGCGCACTTCTTCCTGAGACTCGAAGAATTCGGAGGTCTCTGCTGCTCTCGGACCGGGAACAGCAGCAGGGTTGCGTGCGGCACCTCGCTCGGTCACGGCACGCTCCGATACCGGCCGATCCGGTGAGCTTCGTCCCAATCCGGGGCGCTCTCCAGGCGCCCCTTCGCGTCCGGGACCGCCGGTTGCCAATTTGTCGGACTTGGCCCGCTCTTCAACTGTCCGATCTGTTGCCTGCTTGCTCTCGCTGGCCCTTTCAGTGGAAGCCACGGACTGAACAAATGACTGGTCGAACACGCCTTGTTCTACCCTCAGACGCCTGACCACTTCCTCACGAATCCGCTTGGCAAATTCAAATTGCTTTTGCTCGTCTGCGTTGAGTGGCTCATCCCTGGTCGGATACTTCAGTGGTGCATCCCAGAAGGCAATTTTTCCTTCCTTCGTCCGTGGAATTTCGGTGCCTTGCCTCTCAAGCTCTCTAAACCACTGTTCCATCTCTCCTTTGACACGATCGATGGCTTTCTGAGTTCGTTCAAGCCCTGCAGTTGCTAATGGCTTGGCCTCCTCGCCGAGAACGCTGTACGCATCGTTGTAGCTGGTCCGCGTGGATTCCAGAGAATCGAATACGGTCTTGTCCTGGAACCACGGCTCCTTGCCCGGACCCCTGATGGCGGCAATCTTGGCCCAGCCATCGGGACTGGCGTAATTGATCAGAGAATCGCCGTTGATTACAGCTTGCGAAGTTTTGAACCACGGGCTCTTCTCGTTCGGGACGAACCAGTCCTCCACTCCAATCTGCTTGAGCAGCGCACTCTCCGCTTCAGTG
>DATNRD010000742.1:0-6701 GCA_036703665.1 Candidatus Obscuribacterales bacterium | reverse complement strand
TGCTCACTCCTTTTATACCGCTCGCTCTCGTGCTCGTCTGTCACTGGGAGATCATCCCCGCCTTTCTGGCCGGCATCGCATATGGTGCTCTCGTCACATGGCAGCGCAACTCGATAAACATCCTGACCCGCTCGATCATCGACGGCGTAGGCGCCGTCATTCCTGCCGTGCTACTCATGATCGGCATCGGCATGCTGCTTGCGTCCGTAACACATCCGAGCGTCTCCGGCGCCATAGCACCGTTGCTTGCTCAAATAGTGCCCACGCGCGCCGTGCCTTACATTCTCGTATTCACGGCCGTGGCCCCGCTGTCGCTTTATCGAGGTCCACTCAGCCTGTGGGGGATGGGCAGCGGGCTGGTAGCGCTGGTTCAGAAGACGACCGCTCTGGGCGCGCAAGCCATCATGGGCATGCTCATGTCGGTGGGGCAAATTCAGGGAGTATGCGATCCCACGAACACCCACAACATCTGGATTGCCACCTACCTGGGAACCGATACCCAGGCGCTGCTCCGGCGCACGATTCCTTACGTTTGGCTGGCCGTTTTCGCCGGCCTTAGCATGGCGGCCATTTTTGGATATGTTCCCTGGTAGTAAGGTGCGGCATGGCGGGCAACATCCGGATTGGCATTGACGTCGGCGGTACCTTCACGCATGCCGTGGCCATAGACGGGGATACGCTCACGCTGGTCGGCAAGACGAAAGTACCGACTACTCACCGCGCCCCCGAAGGCGTAGCCAGAGGAATTGTCGAGTCCCTGCAGAAACTCTTGAAGGAGGCGGCAATCCATCCGCGTAGCGTGAGCTTTATCGCTCACAGTACGACTCAGGCAACAAATGCCTTGTTGGAAGGCGACGTGGTGCCGGTCGGCATTCTCGGAATGGGCAAAGGGACAAGCGCAGGCCTTGCCCGTTTCGCCACGAACACGGGGAAAATCTCCCTGGCCCCCGGCAAGTTTCTGCAAACATTTCATCGTTTCCTCGACACCTCGCAAGGATTGCCGGACTCCCAGATTAAGGACTGTCTCAAGCGCCTCATCGAGCAAGGGGCACGCGCGATAGCGGCCAGCGAGGCGTTCGGCGTCGACGAGCCGGACAACGAGATGCGTGCCGTAGAGCTGGCTCGAGATATGGGTTTGCCGGCCACGGCCGGCTCGGAGGTCAGCCAGCTCTACGGGCTCACGGTGCGCACCAGGACAGCCGTCATCAACGCCTCCATGCTGCCCAAGATGATGGAGGCAGCCGAGATGACCGAGCGAAGCGTGCGCGAAGCCGGCATCAAGGCTCCGATCATGATCATGCGCTCGGACGGCGGCGTCATGGATATCGACTCCATGCGCCGGCGCCCCATCCAGACAATGCTCTCCGGTCCGGCCGCGGGCGTGGCGGCGGCGATGATGTACCTTAACATCTCCGATGGCATCTTTCTGGAGGTCGGCGGCACGAGCACAGACATCTCTGCAATAAGAAACGGCAAGGCGCTGGTCAAGTCGGCCGAGGTGGGTGGGCACAAGGTTTACATGCGCACTCTCGATGTAAGAACCGTGGGCATTGCCGGCGGATCAGTCCCGAGAGCCAGGCAAGGCGCTTTCATAGACGTCGGCCCACGCAGCGCGCACATCGCAGGTCTGGGATACGTGTCATTTTGCGACAGCCTGGAATCCCCGCAAGTTCGCACGATCCAGCCGCTAGAAACCGATCCGTCAGACTATATCGCCGTTGCCGAAGATCAAGGTCCGCCCGGGCTATGCCTGACGCCTACCTGTGCGTCGAACCTCCTGGGATTGGTACCAGCCGATGATTGCGCTGCCGGAAACATCGAGCTGATCAAGAAAGGTTTTACGGCTCTGTCCAGCTGGCTGAAGATGCCACCGGAGGAAGCGGCGCGCAAGATCTTGCACCTGTCTGCCAGTAAATGCGCGGTCGTTGTTTCTCGCCTTTTGAAGGACTATAAGCTCGATCCGGATATCGTAAAACTCTACGGCGGCGGTGGCGGCGCAGCGGCAATCGTCCCCTTCCTGGCTGGAGAAATGGGCTTGAGACATGAGCTGTGCCAGGACGCCGATGTCATCTCGGCGATCGGAGTGGCACTAGCGCTTGTCAGAGAGACCGTAGAGCGTCATATCGTGCACCCGAGCAGCGACGACATCCTGCGCGTGCGCCAGGAAGCCCAGGCGGCGGTGCAGAAGATGGGCGCCGATCCCTCGACAGTGGAAATACACGTCGAAGTCGACGCGCGAACCAACACGGTGCGCGCCACTGCCAGCGGTGCAACATCCCTGACTGCACCCGAGAAATTCGGCAAGGAACTTTCTGAAGACGAGCGCCTTGCACTGGTAGCCGACTCCATGCGCGTCCCGGCAGGAGAGGTCAAACTCGTTGCACAATCAACCCACTTCCGGGTGTTCGGAGCCGACACACCGGAAGCTCGCCTGAGGGGCCTTATTCGGATCAAGCGCCACTCACTGCGGGTGCTGGATGACAACGGCATCATCCGCTTCCAAACAAAAAACGGAGCCGCTCGCGAAGGTACGGTCGCCACCGCGGAGAAGGTCATCACCGATCTGGCAGAAGAGCACGCTCAATACGGAGATGCCGGTCGCGTGGTAGCACCACTGATGCTATTGGCTGGTCCCAAAATGGTCGATCTCTCCGGGCTCGTGGACACCGCTCAGATGATCGCCCTGGCAAAGATCGAGCTGGAAGTATTGCCGCGGGACGAAAAGGTAATCGTAATCGCGAACCTTAGCTGATGCGGTTTATGCGGCACCGGCCGAATTATTCAGACTGGTACTCGTCCTCCAGCCGCGTGCGCGCCTGCTCAGCTTTGTCCTCGTGTCCCAGCATGTCATACAGATTGGCCAGCGATCGCACCATATTGCGCAACACGCCCTGGTCCGGGTCCAGACCGTTTTCCACCATTTGGATCGCTTGAAGATAATACTTCTCGGCCGCAGGATTCGGCTCTCTTCCGCCCTTGCCGAGCACGTCCAGAATCTTGTACTTGTTCTCCAGGACTTTGCCCACCAGCGCGTCTAGAAGCCGATCAATGAGCGGTCCGGCACACTGCCTGCAGAATCTGGCATTGCCGGCAAACTCCAGCCCGCAAGCCATGCAGATCTTGCTGCCCCTGTCGTCCTCGAGGAAGGGGCTGCTCATAAGGCTTAAATGGTAACAGAGCAAGCACAGTGCTACTATCAAACTGGCCGGCACCGGACGAGTAAACGCAGCCTTACCTTGCCAACGGGTCAACACTGTCCAGCAGAAATCTTGAAGGGCATCGAAGAGTTCAATCGCCGTGAATTCTTCCAGTGCCATGAAACCCTGGAGGACTTCTGGCACAGGCAGTCGGATGCCGAACGCGATCTCACGCAGGGCATAATTCAGATTGCCGTGGGCTATTACCACTTTTTGCGGGATAACAGACCGGGCGCACTCAAGCTCTTGGACAGAGGCACCCGGCGAATTCAGAAGTACCTGCCGGCATGCTGGGGCATCGACGTGGCAGCCCTGGTTGAAGCCGTTTCCAGAGATCGCGAGGCACTCAGTCGAGCCGGCACGGATGAACCCGTGCAACTGCAATTCCCGCAAATCCGGCTTGTTTCTTAGTGGGCTGTTCTCCTGCCTGCCGAACAGATTCAGTGACAGCCGTTAGACATCTGCGATCAGCACAGCCGATGCGCTTCGCGCATCGTGCCTACCTGGCACGCTAGCGCGGGCGGGGCGCACGGACGCCCGCTCCCAGGCGATTCGCCCCTATGCACTTCACTGAATATGTACTGCCGGCTGGAGCAGTGTCCCGCCTAACCTGACCGTCTGCACGGGTCGCATGCCGATGCCCGGAACCTATGAGACCGGGTGGTTGACGGCCTCGGTCTGGACGGGGCGGGGTTCGCTATTGTTGAATTGCGGGCTAGCGGCTATTATCACTGGCAGTATCAGACCTACCAGGGGTACATGTTCGGTGCAGTGCGTCTACCGCTGTCAATCTGAGGAGGGGCGGAGCCCCGACGAAGAATCTCGCATGTTGAGAGGGAAGCCGACGAGCGCGGCAGCACCCGTCGTTGACTGCATGCAACTTGTCCAGATCCTTCGCTGGCTGCGCTCGCTCACGATGACATGTCAGTGCAGCTCACTGAACACGTTCTACCAGAGGCGATATATGCTGATTATTGGAGCTTATTGATCTTGCCGGACGTCCATTACCATCCCGCCGATTGCGCCCGTGAAACAGAACCCGCACATTCTGGTCGTCGATGACGAGCAGACCAACACGATACTCTTCACCGAGCTTCTGAGGAAGGCTGGATACAGCGTCACCACGGCGCAGGACGGATTCAAGGCTATCGCTGCCTGCAAGGTGCGCACCCCAGATCTCATTCTGCTGGATCTGCGCATGCCGCTCATGAGCGGCCCCGACGTTGTAGAACGGTTGAAGCGCGACGAGAAAACGAGAGACATTCCTGTTATCTTCCTGGTCACCAGCCAGGAACTCCCGGCAACCGGCCATGCCCAGGAGCACGGCGAGCAAGAGTATCTCACCAAACCGCCTGACCCGACCGAGTTGATGGTGAGGGTCAGAAGCGCTCTGCGAGTCAAGTTCCTGAAAGACGAGATTCGCAAGAAGGAAGGGCAAATACGGGAGCTTTCCTTGGTCGACCCGGTCACCTCTTTACGCAACACGCGCTTTCTCAATGAGTTTCTCAAGGCTGAGATCGCGCAGGCCAGGCGATACTCCGTTCCTCTGAGCCTGGTCATTCTGGATCTCGACAGGCAGAAGGAGCTGTTGAGGGCTCACGGTCAGAAAGTCATCGATTCGCTGGTAACGCAGGTTGCCGCTGTCCTGACTCGCTCGAGCCGCCAGTCCGATGTGCTGGCCAGAACCGGCGCCTTCGAGTTTACAATCGTGCTACCCCACACCGAGCGAGAGGGCGCTGCAGAAGTGGCCGAGCGCATGCGCAACGTCATCGCCCAGAGCACGTTTACAATCGGGAACTCCGTGGGCACCATCACCGTAAGCATCGGCCTGTGCCAGTTCTCCGCCGACATGGACGACGAAGGCAAGACCCTGCTTTCGCACGCACGGGCGGCGCTGGCTCAGGCACATGCCAGTGGCGGCAACGTCACCCTGATGGCCCAGTAAGCCCCATATGCTAATATATAGGTCGCATCGGGGCGTAGCGCAGCTTGGTAGCGCGTCCGTTTCGGGTGCGGAAGGCCGGAGGTTCAAATCCTCTCGCCCCGATGTTTTCATGTAGTAACCAGATTACGCAATGCTGTCGTACCTGCGCGGCACTCTTCAGTCAAGAGAGATAACAGGCGGGCCTCAAGACAGGGTCATCGTCGAGGTAGCGGGGGTCGGCTTCGAGCTGGCCGTGTCACGCCGCACCCTGCTGTCGTTGCCCCCTGTCGGGGCTCAGGCTACGGTGCACACCGCGCTTTGCATTCGTGAGAACGACTGGCTGCTCTTCGGCTTCGCCTCCAGCGCCGAACGCGAAATGTTCAACCTCGTGCAGTCCGTCAGTGGAGTCGGACCCAAGCTGGCCCTGGCGCTGGTCGGCACGCTGGGACCGGAGGAGCTTTCCCAAGCCATCCTGGCGGACGACCACAAGCTCATCAGCCAGGCTCCCGGCGTTGGCGTCAAGTTGGCTCAACGCCTCATTCTGGAGCTGAAGTCCAAAATCGAGGACTGGCAGGCGCGCCGCGGGGCTGCCGGTGAAAGACCGGTTCCGCTCAAGGACGCTGTGTTCGAGGAGGTGCGGAGCATCCTGGAAGGACTGGGATACACCGTCACCGAAATCACCACCGCGCTCAAGCGGGCCGCCGAAGAGGGCGTGGACCATGACGTGGAGCTTCTGGTCAGGCACAGCCTGAGAGTGCTCGGCGCCGCCGCTCGCTAGAAGCGAACAGCTGTGACAGGCTTCAGCAGAGTATCATCGGGCGTTCTTTCGGCTCTGGCTGCCGGGGCATTGACCCTGGGGCCGGTCATCCTCATTCGCGGCGGAATGGACACTCTGCTCTGGCGCTGGCAGGAAGTGACATTTTATGTGATTAGCATCGTCAGTAGTGGCATAAGCAGTGTGCTCGGCTTCCGCTTGTCGGCTGGGGCGAAGGAGCTCAAGCGACAGCGGCTCATTGTCTGGGGAGCTTTTGTCTTCTATTTCTTGTATGTCGCTTGTGCGGCCCTTTGCCAGCGCCTCGGGGTGGGCACGGTGCCAACGGACCTGTGGCGCGCCGCAGGGGTCGCTGTCCTTTGCCTGGGAGCCGCGCTCAGGCTGTGGGCGATAGCCGCGCTCGGCCCGCTGCACAGCGCGCTGGTGGCGCTGCAACCAGGGCACAAGTTGATTACTTCCGGTCCCTACCGCTGGGTGAGGCACCCAAGCTACCTGGGGGCGCTCGTGTTCTTGTGCGGCATCCCTATGGTATTCGGCACGTGGTTTCCTCTTATAGCCATCCCGGGGTGCTTTGTCGCTGTGAAGTGGCGGATCATGGATGAGGAAGCGTTTCTCATCTCCGAATTCGGCGAGCAGTATGAGAATTATAAGAAGTGCACCTGGCGTCTGTTGCCAGGAATCTACTAGCCTGAATTTCCACGAAACCAATTGACCTAACATTCGATTCCTGACAGCCAGGCAAAATGCTCAGCCGGGCATGTGGCGCGACTGCTCGATATATGCAATCGGTATCATAAAGATATACGGT
>DATNRD010000741.1:0-5768 GCA_036703665.1 Candidatus Obscuribacterales bacterium | reverse complement strand
CCTTCGCCATCTCGGCAAGAGCGGAGAAAACTGCGAAATCGTCCAGCCCCGCCAGTTGCCAGAGCTGCCCCACCTGAACGGTGCCCGTCAGATACGGCCAGATGCGCTGAGCTTCTATACGCACTTCCGGCGGCAGGCGCTCTACTTCCAGGTGCTCGCGAGCGCGCTGGAAAACGGCGCGTTCGCCGCCCAGGTCGAGCAGCAAGCGGGGGATTTCATCCAGCCTTCTGTGCGACTCGATAAGCAGCATGTCTGTCTGGCGCGCTATGGGTTCAGCTACCGGCCAGTCCGGCTGCTTCTGCCCCTGAAAGTAGAAATTGCCCAGCAGATGCTGGCTTACGACCTGATAAATGGCCGGCTCGTTGGTGAGCGGACCATAGCGCGCGTGAACGATCTTCCCGTCCCGGCAGTAGACCTTCGCCAGGGCTCTGTTGCGCTCGTCGGTGATGATGAGGGTTCCTTCCTTGCGCGCGTTGGTGATCGTCTGCAGCACCAGCGCCAGATCGAGGTCGGCCAGGTGCCCGCTCAACCCGCGGTCGCGGGACGGCGGCGGCAGGGAGAGCTGCTCGTTGACGGCGCTGACCAACTCGGGACCGGGCTCCAGCAGCCCGGGGGTAAGGGTCAGGATGACCAGATTGTGGTCCTGCAGTGCCAGGGCCGGCACGGGCGAGCCCAGCGATCTGCGTGCGGCCTGGCTCGCCTGCTTGACCTTGAACTCCGGATGGAAGACGGCCTCCGTGATGCCCCATTCTTCACGGTTGGCTGGAAAGCGCACCTTGAGCGCATCGAGAACATCTGTGTAGAGGACCAGCAGGTGGGCGCAGGTAGCTACCTTGTCCTGGTCGACCAGCCAGACTGAACCAAGCGCCTCTTCCCGCTTGAGCGTGCGATCCATCAGCAGCCCGACCGAGCCCGCGTGGCATCTAACATCGAAGGCCGTGCGACCGGTCATTTCATAAGCGCTCCGTCGTCTGGCATGGTCCTGCGACCCTGCGCTCCTCCTCCGCGCGACAAGACGCTCGGCGGCCGACGGCTTGTCGCCGTCGTTGCCTCGCTGTGCCTCGTCTGAGCCCGGTTTCCTGCCATGTCGATCCTCACCAAGACAAGTATACGGAGCGCTTACCCCCCCTCCTGCAGGTTTACCGTTTGTATGGCTGTAATCTCCCCTTCGCGGAACCGCCAGATGAGCCCGCTGACCGGACAGCGCGACTCGCTTTTCAAATGCCTGGCCAGAAGCCACATCTCGCACACGGCCTGGTCGTCGACGGAGGTGGCGATGAGCATCTGGTCGCGTGAGGGAATGATGACCAGCATTCCCTCCTTTGCCTCCAGGTTGCGCTCCAGCGCCAGCATCACGTCGGATACGTTGACCAGCGAGGCCACGTATTCGCCGAGATGCTCGTCCCGGAAGCCGACCAGGAACGGCTCGGTGTGGAAGTTCTCGACCTTGAACACGCGCGTCGTCAACCCCGACTGCAGGGCGCTCCGGCCCAGGTTCTGTACGGCGATGGTGGCAATCTGGGAGGGCTCGGGAAAGCAGTTGATGACATCGCCGCGATGCAGGTCAATCGGCTCGCTGTCCAGGTCGAGTATAAACTGCACGATCAAGTGCTCTTCGGGACGGACGACGAGGTCCTGATAGACGAGCGGCCCCTTGGGCAACTTGAGCTCGATCTCCTCGCCGTCGATGACCGTCATCGCTCCATGCTGCGCGATGGGCTCGACCATTATGTCTTTCATCAACGGCATCGTTTTCTCGAAGATCTGCCTGGCTGAATAGCGAGGCTCCTGGACGGTCCAGCCGATCTCCACGATGTAAGGCTCCACCAGGCTTTCGAGCTCCGCCGGCGCGGATTCGTATTGCTCATAGGCATTCTTCAATGGGATAGCCAGCACCGGTTCCCCTTCACCGTAATTGAGCTCGACCACCAGCGGCTGCGTAACCGTGATTGGAATTTCGAACTGCTTCAGCCTTTCGACAAAATAGTTGGTGAAATCTTCTTGGCTCAAATGTTCTGGCATCTGTTTTCTATTCCCGCCGCTTCCTGACCATCAATCCTACCTTGCTGCTGCGCCCCGACTGCGTTGCCCTGCAATTTCTATTGTGCCTGCTTATCCTTGCCAAGACGCACCACGCGCACGCTGCAGTGCGCGTGGGCGGCTACAGCCTCCGACACGCTGCCGAGCAGGAATCGAGTCAATCCCTTCAATCCGTGAGAACCCAGCACAATCAGCTCTGCGCCCCAGGCCTCGGCTACTTCGAGGATCTTGTCCACCACGAATCCCTCCACCACCTGCGTATTTACCGTGCACTTCGGGAAGCTGGCTCTGAGCCGCTCTGCCTGCGTCGTGACAAGCTCTTCCAGCTCCTCCATGAGCTTGGCGTGAGCTTCCTCCAGCAATTCGCGCGAATGAGGATTCCAGTAATCGGTTCTTTCGTGCTCGGTTTCTGCGACAGCGAGCACGAGGAACTCGGTGTCCTGCGGCCATGGGCAAGAGAGAACCGAGTCCAGCGCTGCCTTTGAGTATTTGGAGCGATCTACGGCAAGAAGCAGCTTCACGAATTGTCCTTTTCAAGGAATGCTTGCCCTGGAGGCCGGAAAATATCCTCTAATAATAACCCTGTGCCGGCCGGAAGAAATGCTGTCAGGAGCCGGCAAAAACAGTGAGGTCAAGAGCGCGAATGGTTGAGAGCCTAATCGCCGGCGCCGATTTCAGTGGTTCCAGGGAGACGCCCAACCAGACCTGGCTTGCTGTCGGGAAGCTCGACAGCATGGGGGTGGAAATTGTGGAGCTGCGGCAGACCGGCTCGCACAGGCTGGCGGCCGAGCTTGCAGCCATCGGCGGGCTGAAGGCTGTCGGGCTGGATTTCCCGTTTTCCCTGCCGGCGGAATTCCTGCGATTTTGTGCCGAGAAGCAGGGCCTGGCGCCGTTCCAATCCTGGCAGGAGCTGGTTGAGCATCTGGTTTTTGTAGCGTTTGATGAGTTTCTTGCGCTCGTCAAGGAGTTTGGCAAGGAAGCGAAACGGCTGACTGATCTAGAGTTCCGTGCAATAGCCAAGAGCCCGCTGCACAGGGGGCATCCGTTTATGGTGCAGATGACGTACCACGGTATGCGGCTCCTGGCCGGGCTTGATCCGGACAGATTCTCGGTGCTGCCCTTTCAGGATATCCGGCCGGGTGCCTGCGCGATCCTCGAGGTCTTTCCGCGGGCGACGCTCGTGGCGCTCAGGTTGCCGGACTCAGGCTATAAGAGCCCGGAAAAGAAGGACCGTGAGCGCGTGGAGGCACTGAGGAAGCAGATCCTGGAAGGGCTTGTGCAGCTGCGGGAGAAGGGGGGCTCAGTGTACAGGGACTATCCACGCCTGACCATCAACAAGAGCCTGCAGCACCAGGCGCTGGTTTCTGCCGATGCGCTGGATGCGGTCGTTGCCTGCTACACGATTGCGGTTTGGTCGGTTCTGCCCGGTGCCTTTCCCGATCCTTTTTCGCTCGACAACGAGGACGTGCTGCTGGAGGGATGGGCATTTGCGCCGGCGGTCGCCGCTCAAGCCAAGCCTTGAGCCGATGCTATAATGGGCAGCCTGACGGCGGCTTGCAGCCGCCCGTCAGGCCGGCCGGCGCGCGTTGCGTGCTGTCGCACCGGAGACCAAGCGGGCGCCCGTAGCTCAGTGGATAGAGCCCCCGCCTTCTAAGCGGGTTGTCGTTGGTTCGAATCCAACCGGGCGCGAGATATAATTCTTGGGTTGAGGGTGATTAGCTCAACGGTAGAGCAGCTGCCTCTTAAGCAGTTGGTTGAAGGTTCGAATCCTTCATCACCCAGGTCTTGAAACCCTTATGGGCCGGGCGATGTGCGCGCCCGGCTTTTGGTTTTACGGGGACTCTTCGGCGTTTCTGTAGGCGATATGTAGGCAGCGGAGCGGTTCTGCTATGAGACAGGTTGGTATCGATTTCGGTGGCACGGTGGGCTACTGGTGCTGGGCTAGATGCTGGTACGATTCTAGCTGCCGCGGTAATGGCGTTTTGACCACGTTGTCTCCGTGGCATAATACCGTCCGTCCGGGATGCGCACGTAAGGAGGTCCCGTGGCCTTATCAGTTGAGTACTCCATATTCGCGGACAAGGCGATCATCGAGGAGACGACCCGGAAGTTAAGCTTGATCGGGATGTTCAATGCGGTGACGCCCGATTATCCAGTGATCCCGACCGTTGCCTTCTTCTGCATCATATCCGGGGCGCCTGGGTACTACGATGTTGAAGTCAAGATAAGCTGGGTGACAGAGGACGAACAGGAAACAGAGTTCCACAAGTTTCCTGCCCACCTGGAGATCGGCAGTTCAGGTCGGACTCAATTTACATTTAACTCGGTTGGACTCCCCTTGGTGGGAAAAGGTCTAAGATTTCGGATATATGATGGTAATACAGAGATACATCAGAACACTATTCCAATCTTGGAGAGACCTGAACATGACCAGCCACGTGCTTGAACCCCCAACTTCTACGGTGATCACAGATACGGTCTCTTCTGCGGGTCGGCAGCCCGCGCGTGTGATGGAAACAGCTGGACTGTTAGAACGGATTGAGAAGTTCCGCACATATGGCGCTAATTGGGGAACGTATAACGAAGCGGCAGTAAAACCCAGAGCTTGTGACCGGGCAGCCTACTTTTTGAGTGTCTTTGCCTTTAAGCATCCGTTACTGGCGCTTCACGTTTATCCGACCAGTGCGGGCAACATTGGCATCGAATGGGATTGGAGCGGCGAAGAGGTTGCAGCCATCTTTTCGGACACTGAAATAACTTTACTTCGGGACAACGGCAAGGAGATGAAGGAGCTTATGTATACTAGCCCCGACAAACTTCTCGACGACCTGAAGAGTTAATTTCCTGCATGGATGACGACCCGGACCGCATCATTCCTGATGAGGATTATCTACTGAGGGGGATTCCGCCTGATCAGTGGCACTTTCCCAAAGGACGCCCGAGTACCGGTGCTCTGGACACGCAAGAGTTGTCTGTAGACTGGACGAAGTACCGGACCGTAGATGAATTCATGGCTCGAAATGACCGACTCAAGCTCGGTCACGGACTTTTGCGGTTTCGAGCAGCTCTTCCCCGATCTCTGTCTCTGACCGTGCGGTATGACCCAAAGCCGCAATACGACCCTGACAACGATGCCCATGCCCTAGTCTTCGGAGACAGGATGAAGTCGCTCGGTGCCAAGGTGAAGGATCCTACCGTTGTTGAGCTCTTGATCAAAGCTCAACAATTGTCAGTGACCGGTTGACGGTCAGCGGTAGCCGGGCGAGCATAATTACGTCGCCATTTTCGCGTAACCAGACAGACCCGGTGTGTATTCCGGCGACCTGCCCTGCCGCCTCTGGCGAGGATCGACGTGACCGGGTTTTCCAATTGCTTTGTTGGAAAGCGGCCAGGCAAGATGTCGTCAGAAGGTCCGAGTGCGGTTACGAATCAGCATAGAAGCCTGCAATAACGCAGCCGGTCCCTTCGAGGCAGAACTCCGCAGGTAACCGTATCAAAGACGTTCGCTCCTTTTCTCGGAGCCGCACGGAGCAACGGATGCCCCCTGGGCGTCCGTTGACTCTTGTGTGCCACGCATGTTCAACAAGTGGAGGTGAGAGTCCTCACACAACCTGACGGTGGTGAAGTGTAGCGAATGCGCAAGGGCGTAACCGCGAGGGAGCGTCTGAAGGAAGCGCTGAGCAAAGCTGTGACCTGACGGACAGAAACCGGATACGAGGCGGGCGCAA
>DATNRD010000740.1:0-5896 GCA_036703665.1 Candidatus Obscuribacterales bacterium | reverse complement strand
CGGTGACTCCACGGCAGGCGCCGGAGCTGATTGCTCGACCGGCGCAGGCGTCTCCGTCACCTGAGTGGCGCCCGCCACGGGGATAGCCGGCTTCAACTCCGGCTCAGCGGCGGCCGGCAGGTCACCGACCGGAGCCGCCGGTGCAACGCTCTCGGCGGCGGGCTGCGCCGCCACCGTCGGGCTGGATTGTCCGCCTGCCGACCAGTCCCATGCCTGCGGCGCCGAAGCAGTTGTATCACCGGCAGCCGGGGCGGAAGCGACGGCGTTTGTCTGCGGGGTTGAAAGGGTCGAAGTTGGCTGGGCGTCAGTCGTCCCTGCCACAGCTTCGCCGCCCTGCGTACCGGCGCCATCAGCAAGAGCCACTTCCGGGGCTTGACCTTCTTCGCCGAGGCTGATCGTGATTTGCCCTTCTTCGAGCTTGACGACGCGTGGCTTTACCTTCACGCTCTCCGGCAGATCGAGCACGACCCTGGCCGTGGGTTTGGCCGTGTTGGAAAGATTCGAATAGCGGACGGACTTCACAAAGGGGAGCGATTTGGCCACAGCTGCCGAGAGCTCCTCGGCCGGCGGCAGGCTGGCTCTGTCCACGGTGGCATCGGCAAAGTCGAATACCACCCGGTGGTTTGGTCCCGGCAAGTCCAGCACGTGCGGAACGGCAGGGAAGGCCCCCTCCTTCGGGGCGAACTCAACGACCACCTGCCTCGCTGCGTCCACGAAAATTTTCTTGATTGGAAGCGACGCCCCATCCTCAGCCAGCGCCGATTGGGCAGCCAAAACACCCAGAAGCCCTGCTACCCCTACGTACGTTCCCAGGCGTTGCCAAGTCATGCTCACTCACCCCGTAACTAGCCGATGTCGATTCAATTGGCACCGGGATCGCCCGCCCACAAAATCCAGGTAGAGCAAGGGTTTTGGCGCAACAGGCTTTCCCAGCGCACCAGTTTACTTCACTTTTCTCAGCCGTTCACAGCCGAACAATTTAAGATTGCTGAAAATTGCGCGGCTCAAACTTGCCTTATCAGGCGTATTATGTGGGAGGAAGCGGATGTTTACGTCCGCGCCCTTGGCAAGGTCCGATAAGCGAATATTTAGCCTAGAAAGAGATCGTCAGTGAACAAGCTCCCCAACTCCACCTGCACAGGCTGCGATGTTCCGCGCCCCCATGCAAAGTGGTGGCATCGATTTTGCCTGTCGGCTCTGCTTGCCCTGCTGCCTATCTGCGTGGCGCAGCCCGCTGAGGCGGCTGACGGATTTTTCAAGTGGCTCATCCCGAGACCGCCGGCCGAGAAGCCGATGCCCTATCCCCCCGCGCCGCCACCGCCGGCCAACCAGCTCGTGCCGCCCCCCGGGGAATCCTTCACTTTTCCCGTCCGCCCCGACGGGCAGGCACTGTTTCTCAACCTCGAGAACACGGTCAACCTGACCGACTACCTCAACCGCTGCTACTACAACCCTTACTGGGAGGGCGAGGTGTGGGCGCCGTGGGATGCCTTCACGATTGTCGAGAAGAGCAGCCGGACCATGGGGACATGGCCTGAGTATGACCAGTTCAGCATGCTGAGGATTATGAACAACTGGAACAAGTTCTTCGAGCGTTACTCCGGTTTCGGACCGTAAAACATGACCGGCAGCAACCCGTCTCAGATGCACAAGCTTCATCCGGACGAGCGCTTGCGGCTCGACCATGTAGCCGTGGCCGTGGGCAATCTCGAGGAGGCGCTGAAATTCTACCGGGAACAGCTCGGGCTGCCCGTCCTGGACGTGGAAGTTGTCGAGGAGCAAGGTGTCAGGGTCGCCAAGCTCGATCTCGGCAACACGCACCTGGAGCTGCTCGAGCCGCTGTCCCCCGACACCCCTGTGGGGAAGTTCCTGGCTCAGCGGGGCCCCGGCATTCACCACATCTGCATCGCGGTGCAAGACATCGCCGCCGAGCTGGATCGCCTCAAGGGTGGCGGTGCGCGGCTCATTGACGAGCAACCGAAAACTGGAGCCGGCGGAGCGCGTATCGGATTCGTCCATCCCAGAAGCACCGGGGGGGTCCTGATCGAGCTGTCTCAGCCGGGTGAAAACCACTGACAGCGGCGCAAATCTTCATCTTTTCTGTCGATTTCTCCCGCATGTGCCTGAGCCTGCTAGCCTGGTAGGGGTGGGGCTTACCCGCCCTGGCTGTGTAGCAGCAGAGCGCAGGCGGGACACAATCGGCAAGGGAGGCAGAAAGAGATACACCATGCCAGTTATGACAGAACTTTCCACAATCGAAAGAGCGCTTGGCAACAAGGCCAGCTATTACCTCGAGCACAAGTCGACAACCGTACCCAAAGAGCAGTTGCACCTTCCTGGTCCCGACTTCGTCGACCGAGTCTGGGCACACAGCGACCGTTCGCCGCGCGTACTCAGAAGCCTGCAGAGCCTGTTCAACAGCGGGCGCCTGGCAGGGACCGGCTACTTGAGCATCCTGCCTGTCGACCAGGGCATAGAGCACTCGGCCGGAGCATCCTTTGCCAAGAACCCGCTCTACTTCGACGGCGAAAATATAGTGAAGCTGGCCATCGAGGGCGGCTGCAACGCCGTCGCCTCTACGTTCGGCGTGCTGGGATCGGTGGCGAGAAAGTATGCGCACAAGATCCCGTTCATCCTCAAGATCAACCACAACGAGTTCCTCACCTACCCGAACAAGTATGATCAGATTTTGTTCGGCACCATACGGGAGGCCTGGGAGCTGGGCGCCGTCGCTGTCGGTGCCACCATTTATTTCGGCTCTCCGGAATCGTCGCGCCAGATCCAGGAAATCTCCAGAGCATTCCATGAGGCTCACGAACTGGGCATGGCCACCGTTCTCTGGTGCTATCTCAGAAACTCCGCCTTCAAAGTAGGTGATACCGACTACCATGTCGCAGCCGATCTCACAGGGCAGGCGAACCACCTGGGAGTGACTATCGAAGCCGACATCATCAAACAGAAGCTGCCCGAGAACAACGGCGGCTACAATGCTTTGAAATTCGGCAAGACCGACGCGCGAGTCTACTCCGAGCTGACCACCGATCACCCGATCGATTTGACACGGTATCAGGTGGTCAACTGCTACATGGGCCGGGCAGGCCTTATCAACTCCGGCGGCGCTTCCGGTGCCAACGATATGGAAGAGGCCGTGAGGACTGCCGTCATCAACAAGCGCGCCGGCGGCATGGGACTCATCTCCGGTCGCAAGGCCTTCCAGCGTCCGATGAAGGAAGGCATAGCGCTGTTGAATGCCATCCAGGACGTCTACCTCTGCGACGAGGTCACCGTCGCCTGAAAAGGACCGCAACGATCGCGAGGGCTGTCACCATATTTGGTGGCAGCCTTCTTGCACGGAAGCGGCAACCGGCCTTTGCTCTTGCAGGTCAGATGCCCCAGAGGCACCAAAAGCCTCGCGGGCCTCGGCTGCCACGGACAGAGATCCGGTCACGCAAATGAGGTCGCCTGGTCGGGCCAGTGCCGTGGCCAGCTCCAGGGCCTCGGCCACTGACCCGCTCAGGTAGCCGTGATGGCCCAGCGCCCCGGCCAGAGCCAGTATCGCCTCGGGCGAGGCGGCCCGGGCGCTGCGCGAGCGGGTGCAGACAAGACGATCCGCCAGCGGCTTGAGCGCCGCCAGCATAGCCGGAAGGTCCTTGTCCTGGTGCACGCCGAGCACGGCAATGCATCGCCTGTACGAAAAGGACTCTCTGATCGCTCGACACAGAGCCTGCATGGATTCGCCATTGTGAGCTCCGTCGGCGACAACGAGCGGAGCGCCCGACAGAACTTCGAGCCGGCCGGGCACCATAACACCTGCCAGGCCGGCTCGCAAATCATGCTCGGACACAGCCAGTCCCCGCATGGCTAATGCATCGATGGCGGCAGCTGCTGCTGCCGCGTTGTCGAGCTGATGCGCGCCGAGCATGGCAATCTCCAGCCTGCGGGGGCCGCCGGGGCCGGTGAGCACGAAGGACTGACGACCATCCGCGAGCTTCACTTCCGTCGCCGCGTAGCACTCGTCGACGCAGACGAGATCGGCTCCGGCAGCCCGACAGCGCTCTGCAATGACCGCTTTCACTCCAGGATCGTTTTGCCTGGCCAGGACAACCGTGCAGCCAGGAGTAATGATGCCGGCCTTGTTCCTGGCAATCTCGGCCGGGGTGGCGCCCAGGATCTTCGTGTGCTCGAGGCTGATCGGTGTAAAGACAGCCACTTCCTTGGCGGCAAAAACGTTTGTGCCGTCGAAGGTGCCGCCCAACCCGACCTCGACTACCTGGCAGTCGGCGCCGCTTGCCCGGGCCGCGTGGAAAAAGAGCGAGGTCATGACACCAAAGGTGCTCACCGGACCGAGCGGACCGTCGTGCTCCGCCCGGACAGCGCTGGTGATGGCTTCCACACCGGCGGCAAAGACAGCCGGTGCAACGGGCCGCCCCCCAATTGCGATCCTCTCCCTGTAGCAGTGCAGATGCGGGCTCGTATAAAGAGCCGTTCGCAAGCCGGAAGCGCCGAGCACCGAGGCGATGAAATGCGCCGTGCTCCCCTTGCCTTTGGAGCCGGTCACGTGCACGGTCACCCGGCCGTTCTGCGGATGGCCCAGCCTGGACAGAAGAGATCGCATGCAGTCGAGGCTCATGACCCGGGCCTCGGGACCGGCGGCAAATCGCTCCATGTCCGGGAAGGACAGGGCAAATTCCAGAGCCTGCTCATAGGTAAGCACGGTCAGATCCTCTGCGACAGCTAGGCAATGGTAAGCCGGATTCGCAATATGGGGAAGGTCGCGCCGGTAACAGGCATGGGTGGCATCCCGACGGCGCGGGCATGCGGACCGCATTTTAACATTGCGTAAAGCCGGAAAAGAGAAGCAGGCCGGCGATCAAATGAGCAGGACAGCAGCAGCGGGTGGCTCGCCCATATCGTTATGGAACCGCGCCCGCAGCCCCGAGGTCCAGGCATACACGCAAAGGCAGGCACGTTATACCGCAGGGGCAACGAGAGTCTAGCTGCGCCCTGCGCTTGCCACCACCAGCGGCGGGGCGCCAGTCCCGTTGAGGAGGTACAGATGCCGCATATAGAGGAGAAAAAGGTCGAACGGAGCACGGAGCGCCAGCAGCCGATCATCATCAAGTCCGAGGGCGATGCCGCCTCCTATGCAGGGGCGATCATGCTTTTTGTTCTACTTGCCGCGGTGTGTATGCTCATTGTCTTGCAACGTTTCGGCCATGACCTGTGTGGCCGGCTCGAATTCGTACTATATGGACACATACTACCACCCCAAAAATAAACAAGGCGAGGATTGCCGGTGGCGGTGCCGGTCCTCGAAAACGGAAGCAAGGCGGTGCCTTCTGCGTGCACTTGCCTTGCTTCAATCTCAGCGCTTGCGCTGCCCTAATCTGAGCGCGTGTCTTGCTTTGCGTGCACTTCGCGAGCTTTTGAGTCATCCTCGGCAGTATCGTCGCGCCGTCGAACCCACTCGCCACGCTCGTTCTGCACGTAGCCGGCAGACGCATACCACATGCGGCTGACGCCGTTGGTCCAAAGCAGTTCGTAATAGCCTCTGCGCATCACGGTCTCCTGGCCGGGGGTCTTCTCACCAGCACCACGTTGTCCTGGACGACGATGATCGAGTAAGGCTGAGCCACGACCACAGCCTCGGCATCCGCGCAGGCAAGCCCGCCTGACTTAACGATGAGCGTCTCGTCTTTGTTGGCGCTGATGGAGGCGCTGTCGCAACTCTTGATCGCCAGGGCGAGCTTGCTGCCGGCGGGAACCTGTGATTCGTGAATAATCTGAGACGCAGGCCAGTAGAGCACGGTGGAACCGCTGCGAGCAAACACGATCGCCCCGTCTTCCGCAACAACCGTGGAATCCTTGGCACCGTGTCCGATAGCCCCGTAAGGAA
>DATNRD010000739.1:0-2500 GCA_036703665.1 Candidatus Obscuribacterales bacterium | reverse complement strand
CTCGGGCCCGAGCACGCGCAGGAACGTTCCCGGGCTCATGGTGGAGGCCCCTTTCTCCAGATCGTAGGACTGCATCACCAGGCAGCCTTGCCTGTCCCAGAACTCGTTGAGGGCGTGGATAACCTGTTGAAACGTGAGAGCCATAAAGCCGATCCCTGTCTTGCCAGCGAGTGCGGGCTTTCCAGTTTATCACCTCGGAGCGCGCCGGCTTGCTATGTTGTTATAGGCCAACAGATTTCGGGGCATAACCAGCTTGGTTGTATCGGCCTGCCCCCCAGTGCCTCAACAGGGTCCGGTGACCAGACAGGGCAACAAAGGAACGAGCGTGACGCGGGCACAAATAGTAAGCGAGCCTCTGAGCCGGGAATTAAAAGAGCTGCTGGACAACATGAACAGGGTCCTGGTCGGGCAGGCGCGCGCCGTGCGTCTGGCGGCCACAGCCTTCCTGGCCGGCGGGCACGTGCTTCTGGAGGACGTGCCTGGGGTAGGCAAGACTCTTCTGGCCAAGACACTGGCGCGCTCGGTGGCAGCCACGTTCAAGCGCATTCAGTGCACGCCCGATCTTTTGCCGTCCGACATCTCCGGCGTCAGCATCTTCAACCAGAAGGACGGCTCGTTCTCGTTTGTCCCAGGGCCCATATTCACCAACATCCTGCTTGCCGACGAGATAAACCGGGCTACACCGCGTACCCAATCGAGCCTGCTGGAGGCCATGGAGGAGCGCCAGGTCACCATCGAAGGCGAGTCGCGGCAGCTGCCGGAGCTTTTCTTCGTCATCGCCACACAAAACCCGATCGAGTACCACGGCACCTTCCCGCTGCCGGAAGCACAGCTCGATCGCTTCATGCTCTCGCTGTCGCTGGGCTACCCCAAGCCTGACGAGGAGCTGCAAATGCTGGAGAAGACGCTGGAGGAGGGAGCCTTCGAGGTGTCCCCCGTGCTTTCCGTAGACGAGGTTCTCAAAGCGCGCGGCAATGCCAGGCAGGTTTTCGTGGAGGAGTCGGTGCAGCGGTATATAGTCGACATAGTCAATACGACGCGCCGCCACGCGCTCATCGTGCTGGGCGTCAGCCCGCGCGGCAGCCAGCTGTTGATGCTGGCCGCTCAGGCGCACGCGCTGCTGGAAGGGCGAGACTTCGTCAAGCCGGAGGACGTGAAGGTCCTGGCCCCCTACGTGTTCGGGCACCGGATCATCCCCAAACAAAGAGACAACCGGGTGAGTCATGCCGACATTATCGAGCGGGTTCTCGAGGAGGTTCCCGTCCCTCTTTAATAGGAACGCAGCCCGGGCAGCCTCCGCAAACCCGCGCTGGCGACCCCATGGCGAGGTGCGCCTTGTGGTCACGGCGGTGCTGGCGTTCGTCTTGTATTTCATTGCCTCCAACATCGGCTCCGGATGGATATACCTGATGAGCGCCAGCCTGATGACCGCTCTGGTCGCATCTGCGCTGCTGCCGCTCGTGCAACTCAGCCAGTTGCGCGTAAGCCAGAGTGCGCCCGCCAAGCTGGTGGCAGGCCAGCCTCTGACGGTGGTGTTGCGGCTTTTCCGTCAGGCAAGCGGCCCGGTGCGCATGCCGCTGCGCCTTTTTCGACTCGGTTACGAGTTCTGGCCGAGCCACGACCGGCAGGCGCTCCGGGCTCAGCCTGTCCTGGTCGAATCTCTGGAAGAGGAAGCCTGCCTCCGCTGGACCACCGCCCCGCTCGCCCGTGGTGTGCACCGGCTCGGGACGGTGGTTGCCTCCTCCGCTTTCCCGCTGGGCCTGGTGTGGTGGCAGAAGCGTTTCCCAGCCCGGCCCGACCAGACGGTCACCGTCTACCCGCGCACCCTGCCGGTGGACGGGTTCTTCCTATACCGCCTGAAAACGTCCAACGTCAGCAGGGGAGGCCTTACACGCACCAATCAGGCGGCACGCCAGTCGACGTATACGCGTGGCGTACGCGAGTACGTGCGGGGAGACAGCCCCCGCCACGTGCACTGGGCCTCCAGCGCCCGAGCCGGGCGCTTGCTGGTTAGGGAGTTCGAGGCGGAGGGCTTTCCCAACTTCGACGTCCTGCTGGATCTGACAGCCAACTGGACGGGGCGCCAGCAGTTCGAGCTGGCCGTGGAAGCAGCCGCCTCGCTGCTGTCTCTAGGGCACAGGCTGGGCATCGCTCCGCAGCTCATCCTCAAACCGGATCTTGCCCAGGCTTCGCTGGCGATACCGCCGGTGCCACCAGGCATCGAGTTGCAGATGGAGGTTCTCGCCCGGGTGCAGCCCGTGCAGCGCACCTTGCACGGCTCTAAGGACCTGACCGAACCCGCTGCCGGCTACGGCGAGCAGAAGGTTCTCGTGGTCATCCGCCCACCGCGCCCGGACGTGGCCGCCGGGTGTTACTTCATCGAGGTCGAGGATACGGAGAGGGGGCCGGCGCGCGCCGCCGGGCAGGAGGTCGCGGAACGCTCAATCGACAGGTCGCGCCTGCGTTCGCCGGAGGATCTCGTCAGTCTATGAAATCCGAA
>DATNRD010000738.1:0-5080 GCA_036703665.1 Candidatus Obscuribacterales bacterium | reverse complement strand
GGCAACGAAATTCCGGATGGCGCGGGCGATGAGGTTCGAGTCATCGAGGGGAAAGTGCCCCGCCTGCGCCCCGCTGACCGACAGCCTGATATCCAGCGCATCGTGCGGGCTGAACTCGAACGCCAGCTCGTCCTCCAGGTCGACTGCCTGCAAAAGGGTCGATACCTCATGGTAGCCGTCAGGCATCTGCCCGACGACCTCGAACGTCAGGTTGAGCTTTGCCGGAGCGCGGGCGATCAGTCGTGTCATTCGTCCTTGCGGCTTTCCGCCATCGGGCGGGCCGTTTCGAGAGCATCAGCAAGCATAGCAAACTGCCCGAGCGACAGCTTCTCCGCCCTTATCTGTGGGTCCAGCTTGAGGCTGGAAAAGACCGCCAGCAATTGCCCTTCCGGCAGGTGAAGGAAGCCGAGATTGTTCTTGAGCATCTTCCTGCGCTGGGCGAATCCCGCCTGGATGATCTGCCTCAGGAGGCGCGGGTTTTTTGCCTCCACCGCCGGTGCGGCAAGCGGGATCAACTCGACGACGGCGGAGGTGACTTTCGGCTCGGGGAAAAAGCACTCCGCCGGAACCACCTCCAGGATGCAGGCCCGGCAATAGTAGTTGGTCAGCAGCGTCACCTGGCTGTATTGCTTTTCCCCGGCTCGTGCCACCAGGCGCTCGGCGACCTCGAGCTGCACGGTCATGACGACCTTGTCTATAAGCGGCAGCCAGGCGGCAGGCTTGTCTATCTCCCCGAACAGGTGGGCGATTATGGGTGCTGTAATCTGGTAGGGGATATTGCCCACCACTTTCAGGCGCCGGGCGCCAATCAGGCCGAGGTCAAACTGCAGAATGTCGGCGTGCACAATCCGGAGCCCCGGCAGATTCAGACGGCGCAGATGCTCGACGCAGCTGGCATCGAGCTCGACAGCCGTTACGGCAGCGCCGCTGCCGGTCAGGAACCTGGTCAGGAATCCCAGCCCCGGCCCTATCTCCAGCACGCTGTCGCTGGGTGAAAGGTCGAGCGTGCCTGCTATCCGTTCCAGCACATGCGGATCTGTCAAGAAGTTTTGACCGAGCTGTCTTCTTGCCTGAAACCGGCGGGCGATTGCGACCAGCTCCCGGCGTTCCATGCTGGTTATTTGCTCGCTTCCAGGGGTTTCGGTGGTTCCTGCTCGGAGCGCTGGGCGCCTTCCGGTTTGACACCGCCATTGGTGTCGGCTGACTCCAGCGGGCAGTACTCTTTGCGAATCATGCGTATCTTCAAGATGCGATGGCGGTCCGCTTCCTCGACTCGGAATATGTAGTCGTCGTCGGAAACCTCGTCTCCAACCTGCGGCTCGCGCCCGAGCCGGCCGAAGACGTGACCGCCCAGCGTGTTGAACTCCTCGTCCTCGATCTCCAGACCGAGTTTCTCTGCCAGGTCATCGAGCGAAATCTTGGCATCGAGCAAGACGCTGCCGTCCTCCTGTTCCTGGACGAACTCCTCGACGATCTCGTGTTCGTCGGCGATGTCGCCGACCAGCTCCTCTACCAGGTCTTCAATGGTCACCAGCCCCCTGGTGCCGCCGTACTCGTCGACAACGATTGCCATGTGGGTTTTGCTCTTTTTGAACTCGGTAAGCAGGTCGCCCACGTTCTTGTTTTCCGGCACAATCAGGACTTTGCGCGCGAACTCGCGCACCTGCGAGGACTCCTTGTGCTCGATAAGCGCGCGCAGGGCGTCCCGGATGTGGACGGCCCCGAATATGCTGTCGATGTCCTCTTCGTAGATGGGTAGGCGGGAAAGCCCGTGCTGGAGCGCCAGGTTGACGAAGTCCCGAACGGTGCTGTCGGCGGAGATGCAGACCATGTCCGTGCGCGGCGTCATCACTTCGCTGGCGATGGTGTCGGAGAAATCGAAGACGCTGTGCAGCATTTCCTCCTCTTCCTCTTCCAGCACCCCTTCCTCGTGGCTGGCGGAAACCAGCATTTTAAGCTCCTCTTCCGAGTGGACAAAGTGGTGTCTGGGCGGCTCCTTGATGTTCAGCAGCCGGAGAACGAAGGTGGTGAAGCCATTGAGCACGTTCAAGAACGGTGCGGTCAGCCAGCACCAGGCCTCCATCGGCCAGATGAGAATCATCATGGCCGGCTCGGCTCGCTGGAAGGTCACCGTCTTGGGCAGCAGCTCCCCGAAAACCGTCTGCAGGAACGCGGTTACCGAAAAAGCAAGGATGTAGCAGATGGCCTTGGCCGTGGACGTTACTGCCTCCGGCCACTGTGAGGCAATGCCCAGCTGCATGATGGCCAAGGCCAGGTCTTCGGCAAAGGCCTTCTCGCCGACCGCGCCGAGAGCCAGGGTGGCAAAAGTGATGCCCAGTTGGCAGGCCGAGATGAAACGATCCGGGTCCTTCAATGCCTTCTGGGCCAGCGCGGCCGTCTTGCTGCCCTGGTCGACCAGGTGGTCGATGCGCGTGCGGCGGACACGCGCCAGCGCCATCTCGGCTGCCACGAAGAAGGCATTGATTAGAATCAACAACGGTATGAGGGCAATCTGAAAAATGGCTGATCCCGCGCCGGTTTCCTCGGCGCCTAGCTCCTTTGTCAGTCAATCAAAGTGCAAAAACAAGCCGGTCTGGCTTCGACTGGCCTGGCCGGCAGGGAAATGCTTCCAGATCGGACTCCGCACGATTGTGGAGGCTCGTCGGAGCTTGGCAATTCGCTGCTACTCTGAGGAGTTTCCATCTACCTTGGCTTTACTGCCCGCTGGGTACCGGGCAGGTACGGATCTTATCCTACCATAAGCCTGGTGGCGCCCCCGGTCCCCCGGGGCGGAAACACCGGCTACCAGGCGTTTCCGGGCAAGGGCAGCCGACCGAACGGCAAGCCATGGTTGCCTGCACATGCAAACCCTGCGGCGGTTCTCGGGTATGGACCGGTTGCCTGGAGGCAGGCTGTAGCTGGTTGATACAAAGCTCAGACAGGCTTTGTGCAAAGGAGAGGCTCTGCCAACTGAGCCAAGCCCCCGTCTTGCTTCGACGGTTGTAAAGTCCTAATTGTCTCCCTTTCGTTCGTCAAATGCAAATTGCCTATCGGCTTTTTCACTGTAGCTGTTGCAGCCGTAAAGGCAGCAGGAACCGCCAGGAAATTCTTAAGGGGTTTCGAGCAGTGGACCGACACGGCGGGCTCAGGGGAGACACGGCGGCCTCAGGGGAGTGTTTACGGCCTGAGCCTGGGAGACATCGCCCTTTGGATTCGGCGGACCGGTGTGATACTGCGGATGTCCACGGGATTCTATGCAGATACGCAACCGGGTTGTAGCGTAGGAAAGGAAGGCAGAGGGAGTCCTGAGAACGCCTGCGACCAGGAGAATGTGCAGGAAAAGCGCGTAAGCGGTGGATTTTTGTAGTCGGGAAAGCGCGTCGAAATCTGACTGTATTGGTGGATCGGCACAAGAGTACCGCAATCCAGCAGTTTATTCGACAGCCTTATTTATCGCCCTGACCAATGCGGTCATGAGAACGGACGGGATTGTCCCGATGGGACCCTCGACGAAGCAGTCCTTCTCCAGGCTGGCTATCTGCTCGCACATCGCCCGCGAGTCCTTATCGAGCCCGCCGGTGCCCTTCGGCAGGAAGACATGGGTGGGTAAGAGCTTTCCTCTCTCCTCGCCGCTTACCGGAACCGCCAAGACCGAACTGGCGAACTCATTTCTCAGATCGCTTGAGACGACGATTGCGGGACGAGGCAAGTGGGGGTCATTGGGGCGGTTAGGGAAGTTTACGCGCCAGACCTCGCCCCGCCAAGGTCGGGGCTGTGGCTTACCGGTCGCAGGTGGACTCATGCCAGTTCCTTATCTGTGGACAGAGTGGGTATCGGTGGCGGGCCAGAGCTCGGCTGCCGAGTCCTGGCTGAGCTCAGTCCAGTCCCGGTCTTCTGCGCGAGCCGCTTCGCTAAGCTCAGCGTAGTACGCGCGATAGAGTTCTCTTTCCTGCTGTTTTTCGTAGAGGTTCATGGCTTCCTGGAGGACTCGGTCCTTGTCGGGATACTGAGCAAGGCTCTCCCACAGGCGAAGCGCTTGCTCGAAAACCTCGCTCCGGTTGGTTCTTTGTGTCTTGCTGACGTACTCATCCACCTTGTCCACCAGCTCGGCCGCCACGGACACGGTTATTCGCCGGTCACGGGTCTTACTCATCGTCACTCACCTGTGATTACTGGGGCTCATACACATTGGGTAGCATAGGTGCGGGCAGCAAAAGCCGTCAATAGCCGCCATGGTGATATTACGCAGTGGAGGCTTCATAGTAGCAAGGATGTATGACAGGCAATAAAAGTTCCGCTACGGCGCTTGGCAATGAGTGTATGAGATTTTATCATGCATTTGGTAATTGGTTCGGTATGACAAATCAAAGCGAGGCTGAATCCGTGACGAACGTTGACCGAAGCCGAGCTTCTGCAGCAGGTAGGCGACCTGGTTTACGGAGTGCGCCGCGGTTCATCACACCAGCGGAGCTCGCCTTGTTGTGGAGAGTCCAAATTCAGTGTGGTTGCACAGTGCGAGATTCTCATTTGCGCGAGTCGGCGGGTATGTGTACGCAGCAGTTCCTCGCTTCGATGAAGACCGACTGTCCGAAAGAAAGTTCTTCCCAAATGAGTAAGCTCGTGCTTTTGGATACCATCATATTGGGACTTGCAACCAATCCCAAAGGTACGGTCAACGGTCCCGTCCTCAAATCGATAAACCGGCTGATACGCGACGGACATCAACCGTTTGTGCCGGAGATTGCCGACTACGAATTGCGGAGAGAGCTGATTAGGATCGGATCTAAGAACGCCATTGAGCGCCTGAATGCTCTCGGTGCTGCGCTAGGCTACATTCCCCTTCATACTCAAACCATGCGCCGAGCAGCGGAGCTGTGGGCACAGGCGCGTCCCCAAGGTCACCCGCTCGCTCACGAGCATGCTCTAGACGGTGACGTAATTTTGGGTCTTCGGGCCAATGAGTGGGTAAACGGAGCATCTTGACTGCCGTCAAAGTGCCATAGGTTGCCAATCCTGTAGACCTTTCCCCGACTCCAGAAATTCCTAGAAAGGCCGGCACGCCGGTGCGGGGAAACAAGCG
>DATNRD010000737.1:0-4204 GCA_036703665.1 Candidatus Obscuribacterales bacterium | reverse complement strand
GGCGAATGCATGGACCGAACTATCAAGAACGAGTACTCGACGGCGCTCTAATGTTCACAAGCGCTGCGCAACTCCTCGCTACTTTGAAACCCGAGTGCGTCGCGATCGATGACCTGGAGTCCTTGATAGCATTAGCCACCGCTCGCAATCAATGTGAATTTGAGCATGGCTTTTTGCCGCAACAACCAAAGCCTGAAAAGGTCCGGCAGTGGCTGGACAAGGCGAAGGAAATCATCGGACGCATAGCAGGCCCGTCAGAACTTGACGCCTGGATCGAGCGGTGCCGCTTTCCCCAGCTGGACTCCAGTGGTGATCGGGGCTAGTGGTCATAGAACTGTTTACTTGAAAGGCTTGTGCGTCCGATTAACGAAGCGCAACCGGTGACTGGCGGTCACGAAGAGCGCGGCCGACTTGCTCTTGGCAATGTGGTAATCCTTGTCGGGCTCAACAGGCTAAATTGCGTCTTCCGCTGGGCGGCGGAGCCACGGAAGCCCGGCAGCCACCGTGGTGAGGTCACGGTCTTTGTCGATCAGTCGTCGACGTCCCCGGCTCCGAGCCAAGTCCGATGGGCAGCCTGCGAGCCATCGACGCCCTCTGCACCGGCGTGCTCGACCTCGTCAATTGTTGGTACGCTATATTTATTGTAGGTACCAGCAATTTGGGGATAAGCCATGCCGGGGCCGATGCCTCTGCGTAGGTTCGACCAACTCGTGAAGAGCTATGGCTGCCAAATCGTCTGGCACGACGGGGTTCATGGTGAGGTCAGAAAAGGCGGGCGATACGTCTCGAGCTTCTGCGTCACGCATGGCCCTCGGAGGGAGTCTAAGGAGGTACTCCCTGTATACGTAAACAGGTTCAGGCGGATCATCGAAGGAATGCAACCATGAACAGGGACGCAATTGTGAAAACCGCGGTTTGCTACTGGAGCGAAGAGGATGGATGTTTTCTTGTGGAATCGCCGCTCTTTGACCGAGTTGTCGGCAACGGCGAGACTCCCCAGGCAGCCTGGGTGTGCTTCAGGCAAATGCTCAAAGAAGCCCTCGAGTCTATCCAGAAGTATGGGCTTTATGAGGCTCCAGGACGTCCCGCTAAAGGCACAGTCGGCATGCACATTCACGTTCAGCCACGAACAAGAGACGCAATCAAAGCTATGCAGGAGTCTCTATCAGCGGCTTCCCAGGGCGAGGTCATCGACTACCTTGTCTTCTATTACCAACATACGCCAACAAGCAGACCGCCCAGCACTACTGGAGCTGAAGAGAATGCCGCTGATACCATGGTTGTGGCTGAATCAGCGTTCTCCACTGAGATATGCATCTTTGGAGTGAACATCAAGCTCACCAGACAACAAGTTGATGCTATCCGTGCCAGGCTCAATCGCGACAAGACACGGGGCCACGGTGGTGGGTGGGTCTAGTCATACTAGAACTGCTTACTGGAAAGGCTTGCCACTCGTGTTTACAATTGCCCATTTCGTCACTGTTGCGAGGCGCACTCGAGATCGACTTTGGCAAGCTGGCTGAGCGCCTCCCCGATAATCTCGAACTGCCGCTCGACTGCAGAACGAAACATGGCATCTCCGGAGTAATCGTCAAAAGTCTTGCCTCTTCTGAACTGGTGCAAGAGTTCGACAGCCTGTTGGATATCATAAAGAAATTTCCTGGCCTCAGGCCGCATACAGCACCGTCCGGCTCTTTTCGATGCTCTCGAGCAGATAGGGATTCTTGACCGCGGACAGCATCACAAGATCCACGCGCTTGTGAAACAGGTCTTGCAAACACTCCAAAAAGCCAAAGTAAGCATCTGCATACTCAGTCAGGTCGAGATCGGCAAATTCTACAAGAAAGTCAAGATCGCCAATCTCTGATTCGTTTTCTGTGCCAGTTGCCGAGCCGAACAGCTCCAGACGGCGTACCCGATGGAGCTGACACAAGCGGGCTAACTCAGTACGGTGTTCTTCTATCAGGCGGTTCATCGCGAATGTCTTTGCGCGGACGTCGTCACACACAGAGAGCCTAATTCAACAGTATACATGACCTCCTGCGTTTCCTTCTTCGAGTTCTATCCGAAAACCGGGGAGCCCGTCACCTTCCCCCAATAGGCAGCCTCTCTCGGCAATAGGCCAAGCAAGTGATCTGATTAACCGAACCCGAGTCATTAGTCAGCCGCCTCCAGGTCATCGACCTCTTGCCGCGTCTGGTGCTGCTTTCCGGTGACAAACTCCCTGGCAAAAGTTGGAGCTGTCAGGTAGGCGGAGCGAATCGTCGCCAGAAAGGGAAAGCGGCTGCGCCAGAAAGGAAACCGGCCGAGGCTTTCAGGTAAAGCAGCAACACCAGGCAGTTGCGTCCAGTCGTTAACCACCCGTCCGGAAACGGGCAGTCCTTCCCAGAAGCGCTCGGGCGCAGGGCAGTTCTGTCCGGGCAGCGCACCGGCGATCTGGCCGCCTCCGCTGTCACCGGCACGCCCCGTGTTTTCTCCGCTACTGGGGCAACAGTCGCTCTCAGTCTCAATATCAGAATCCAGCCATGGGGCTTCCGATTCTCTCGCCGAGGGGCCGGCTCCGCCGGAGACCCTGGCTGCGTCGGCTTGCAACCTGCTTAACGTTTCCAGCTCCCAGACGAACTCTTCGCGATCGAGCCCACGGAAGCGCAGGAGCAGAAATGGATCTCTGTCAAACTCTTCTGCCATATGAAAGTGAACAGCGGCGATGTGCTTGCACGGGTTGGACCAGTCAGGACACGTGCACTTGGTGTGAAAGTCTGAGCCGCTTTCGGGGAAGAGCGAAAAGTTTCCGGCCTGCCGGCACAGCGTCTCGAAATCGTCAGGAAGGACGCGCGAGAAGAGTTGAGCGGCCACCGAGGATTCCGTAGCAATCTCGCCGATCACGGCTCGCCAACAATCGACCGGCACTGCCGGCACAGCCACGATGACTCGATACGGATCGATGTGTGCACCCTGGACCAGCGCCTCGACCCTTCCCTTGATGAGGGCAAGCGAGCAAACCTGACCACGCGTGGCATAGAAGCGCCCCCGCTCCAGTCTGACACCAATGTTGGCTTTCTTCACTATCTCCAGCCAGCGTTGACCCCACCAGTTCTCTAGCTGCGGCTTCGCATCTTGTGACAGCCTGAGCCCATCCGGCACCGAGATCGGCTCGGCATACTGCGAAGCTGGCCAACTCGTGAAATCATTCATGCGTCGTCAATCCTCAACATGCGTCATGCTCGTGCATCAGTTTGTTCGCCGCCATTGCGTCGCCGTTTGAGCCCCTCACATGAAGGCATGCTCGCGCAGGGCGAACAGGTCGCGCAACTCGGCAGTGGAAAGCTCTGTCAGCCATCCCTCACCTGCAGTGATTGTCTGTGATGCGACGAGCTCTTTCCGTTCGATCAACTCGTCGATTTTCTCCTCCAGCGTGCCGGAGCAGATGAATTTGTGAACCTGCACCGACTTCTCCTGCCGCCGCAAAATTAAAGGTGCTGTGAGGCGGCGCAGCTCCTCTGCTGAGCCGCCGTCCTGGCGCATCTGGATCGGCCAGTAAAATCGCTGCTTGAAATCCAGTTGGCTGCCGAGGAAGCCCGGATTCAAGAAATTCATGATCGACCACAGGTCTCCCACGCTGTTTTCCACGGGCGTACCTGTCAGTGCCACGCGCACATCGGCTGGCATCTCAAAGGCGGCGCGTGCCTGCTTGGCTTCGGGATTCTTGATATTTTGCGCCTCATCGAGAATAACAGCCAGCCAGTTAACTTCTTTCAGGTCCTCCCTGTCCTTGTTGAGCAGCGCGTAACTCGTTACGGTAACGGCGTACCGTCTAGCGGCTTCAATGAGCTCCTCACCCCGCAACCTGCCTGTGCCGTGGTGAATCAGGCAAGGCAAATCAGGCGTGAACCTGGCGATCTCAGCCTGCCAGTTACCCAACACCGACATCGGGCACACAAGCAATGTCGGCCGCCTTTCGGCCTTCTTGCGTTCATACCATAGCTTCTGAATGAAAGCCAGCGTCTGAACGGTTTTGCCCAATCCCATGTCATCCGCAAGGCAGGCGCCCAAGCCACAACTGCTGAGAAACGACAGCCAGGACAAGCCTCGCTCCTGATAAGGCCTCAGGCGGCCGCGAAAGTTGCTGTGAGGGGCGACCGGTGAAATCTGCCGTTTGCCCTGAAGTTGAGCGAGCAACTCGACCACCCGGCCCTCTCCCTTG
>DATNRD010000736.1:0-6555 GCA_036703665.1 Candidatus Obscuribacterales bacterium | reverse complement strand
GGGGATGACCCCTGAGGTTGCCACGCCCACGGCGCAGGCAGCTAGCAACGACACGACTGCCGGTCAGCGTATCGCGGGCAACTCCTCGAACTTCGGCACTCTGGCAAAACTCGTTGGGATTCCGAACCACCGGCTGACGAGGAAATACTCGGCAATCATGATCACCGTTGCCGAGGGCAGGAACACGCAAGACAGCGAAGCCACCGATTCGAAAGCCCTGCCGTAGCCAGCCAGGAGACAGGCGGCGAATGCCCCGAAAACAGTAACAGCCGCAACCACCTTCTTGCGAGGCATCTCCCTGATGTTCTCCAGCGCATTGATGATCCCGTACAGCCCTGAATCGTTGACCGCCACGTACGCCACCGTCAGAACAATCGCCGCCAGCAGGGGAGCTCCGCCAAAGGCGAAGCGGTTCATAACTGCTGTTGCAGCCGCGTAATCCCCTGCGCCAGTGAAGCTAGCCAGCATCCAGCCGGTGACCGGGAAGATCACCTGCCCGATCAATAGCGATATTACCAGCGGTACCACCGAAGGCCCGATTTTCGGCTTGCCGTACCGCCAGTAATCCGGCTCGTTGCCCCAGCTTGCGTAACCGATGACGAAGGAGGATACCAGCGTGAGCGCATAGGGAAACGGCTGCTGGGGCGGCACATTGAGAACCGCCGGAGAGCACAGCGTAAGAGCCTTGCAAAATGAGAAGCCGACCCACCCGATAAGCACCGGCGCCGCCAGAAACCTGGCGAAGTTGGCGATACCGGAGAAACCGAAGAAGTTGTTGACCGCCATGAGAACAGCCAGAATCATGGACAGAATCGGCGTGGAAATCGGCAGATTAAACAAACCCTTGAGGCTGTCGGCCAGGAAAAAGGCCGTCAAGCCGTACCATCCGATGCATATCCAGACCAGGTTGCAGGACACCAGCCTGGAGCCCCAGCTACCGAACACCGTGCGGCTGAGAAGCCCGTAGGTCTGGCCACTGACCGCTCCCAGGTAGATTGCCGGTACGCTGTAAGCCAACAGCAGGGCGCAGCTGATTGCGATGCATGCGAGCATCTGCGGCATGGTGATCCCGGATTTGAACCACTCGAACCCGACCAGGACAGTGGGAAATCCCGTGACCATCGTTATCCAGAGCAACCCCATGGTCACGGCGCTGCGGCGCTGTTCCAAGGGAACGACGTCGATAGTGTGGTCCTGGCTTTCCAGCACGCTGATCGGCGCCGCACCGCCCGCCTTCAACTTGACTTTCCACCCCGGCCCGCCCAATGGCTTACCTCGCAGACGCTGCTAGCGTCTACCAAGGTTAATGCCGCGCTGTCACCCAGACAAGGCTAAAGTTCCCACGGCACTGGGATTTTTACGATTCTCTCTCCCTTTCCACAGCCTCGACGGTTTCCAGCGGCGCCACCGGCACCACGTCGGTGCGCCGGCGGAACACCACGCACGGCCACAGGAAAGCATCCTCGAAAGCTCCACAAACCTGCCATCCTTCCGCGGATCTGCTCGATATGAGGTCGGTCAGCCTGGTCGTTTTGTTGCCGAAGATTCCGCCTTTGGCGTGCTCGATCAGGTATTCAAACGGGTCCTCGGTCTCTTTCGACTGGAGCACCAGGACCGGGTTCAGACCGCCGTGCATAATGCACTTGAGAGTGAAATTGCTGCGCACTTGCTGGTCCAGCAGCTCGTTGATGATTGCCTCGGTGGTTTGCTCGAACACGCCGGCGGCGACCACGAACAGCTTGATGAGCACTGCTTCCGTCGGGCCGGTGCTCTTCCTCAACACCGCCACCGGAGTCGATATCGGGCTGTCCAGAATGCACTCGGGCAGCCAGCCTTCTTCCTTCATTTGCCAGAGTTTTTCGGAGACAGCGCGTATCTCGTCCTCACCCCTGGCGTGCGGGACCTCCAGGACTTGATATTCCGGCATCGGCGACCCGGCGGGCATCTGCTGAAAGATGAGCACAGGCTGCCTCACCTCGTCCCCGCAGGAATCGACGATTTCCCAGCCATCCCGCGCGTGTTGCTCGACTGTTCTTCGCACAGCCTCAACATCGGTTTCACCCACATCCTTACGCAGCGGTTCCACCTTGTATTCGAGGACCCGCGCACTCGTTGCTGTTGAATCCATGGGCAATCCTCCCATCGGCCTGCGAGCGGTCCATAGCCTCTGTCTCCAGTGTAACTCGGATAATCACCGGATTTCGCCACCGCACCGTGCATGCAGGATGACTTCCATCGGCGGTGTAGGCATGTGGTACGTGTTCAGTGAAGTGCGTCGGCGAATCCCCTGGGAGCGGGCGTCCGGCCCGCCCCGGGCGCTAGCGCGGATATCCGACGGTTGTCCAACATGTTGGGCACGCTCCGCTCTGCGTATCTCTATAGTAGCACACCGGGGCGAAAAAGGGCACCGGGCGGTGTGGCAGCAAAGCGACCACCCGGTGCCTTTCCGTTGCCCTCGAAGGAGGCGGGCGCTGTCACCGGCAGGGCCAGCGTGGGAAGTCTTTGTTCCACTTCTTGGCCTGGTCAGGTGTAGCGTAGACCAGGAAAGCCTTGCCGTTGTGCCAGAGAAGAATCGCCATGTCGCGCCGAATGAGCTCGGCGGCGACAGGCTGAACGTCCGTCGCCGGACAGATCACCGAGTAATTCCGCCGAGCCATTTCCCGCTCCTTTGCGCGAGCGGCTTGTAGGGGAAGGTTTCCATGTTTCGACTGGCACGTCGTGCCGGGCGGGGTCACCGCCGCCCGCACACAACGCCGTCGAGGAAAGCTGCCACCTTGAAGGGGGCTCTTTTCCGCCCGCGCCTCCGACAATTTTCATCGGCTGCACAGGCAGGCTCTAACCCCTCCCCTACAGAACCTCTCTCATTACGCCAGCTCGAAGACCTCGCGGTGCTTGGGCACCGTCACCCGCCATCCGAGCGTCGTCTCGATCTGCCCCTTGAGGCCCTGCAGGGACTCGGGCTCGCCGTGCACGAGGAGCGTGTTGAGCGGCTTGCGCTGGAACTTGCTCATCCAGCGCAGGATCTCGCTGTAGTCCGCGTGACCGGAGTAGTCGGACATGAACTCAATGGTGGCATTGACCTTGACCGGACGTCCGTGGATGCGGACGTAGCCGGCCTTCTGGTTGACCAGGTTCTGACCGAGCGTGCCGGTGCCCTGGTAGCCGACGAAGAGCACCGTGTTCTGCTTGCCGGGCAGCCGCTTCTCCAGGTGCTGGATGATGCGCCCGCCGGAAGCCATGCCGCTGGAGCCGATGATGATCACAGGCTCCCTGGCCGGCTGGTCGAGAAGCTCGGACTGGCTCCTCTCCGTGCACTCCACGTAGCGCGGAGTGGCAAACGGATCGGCGCCGGAGTCGACGATCTTCCTGGCCTCGGCATTGTAGAGCGCCACGTGCTTGCGGTGCACCGCGGTGGCCTTGATGGCCATGGGGCTGTCCAGAAACACGGGGATCTCCGGGATGCGCCCCTGCTCCATGAGCTTGCGCAGATCGTACAGGACAGTCTGCACGCGCCCGATGGCAAAGGCCGGAATGACGATCACGCCATAGCCGAACTTGGGATGCGGCTTGGAAGCGCGCTCGTACGCCCGGTTGATGATGCCGGCGAGCACCGCCAGACGGTCGCGCTTCTCGTGAAGCTTGCTGCCGTAGGTGGACTCGCTCATGACGTAGTCGGCCTGCAACACGGGCTTGAGGTCGCGGAGAATCGGCGTCCTGTCGCGCCCGATGTTGCCGGTGAAGCAGAAGGTCCGCTTCGCGCCCCCCTTACCGATGGTGAGCGTCACGACGGCAGCGCCGAGGATGTGGCAGGCGTCCGTGAACTTGACGAACACGCCGTCCGCCAGCTGGTAATCGGTGTCGTACTTGAGCCCCTTCACCTGCTTGAGGCACGCCCTGGCGTCCTGCTCCGTGTAGAGCGGCTGCACCATGGGCTGCTGCTTGGGCTGACGGACAGCCTTCTGCGGGTGGCGGTGGCTCTTGCTGCGACCCTTGCTCTGCTTGCCCTGAAAGGCACGCGAGCGCTGCTTGCGCAGGCGTCGATTGGCGCGATCCGCTGCCTCTTCCTGCAGGTAGCCCGAGTCGGGCAGCAGGATCTCCAGCAGGTCGCGCGTCGCCTCGTGGGTATAGCAGAGACCCTTGAAGCCATCCTTCACGAGCTTCGGGAAGTACCCCGAGTGGTCGATGTGGGCGTGGCTCATGATCACAAAGTCGATGTCGGCAGGGGTGATCCCGGCCGGCAGGCGGTTCTGGTGATTGATCGTCTCGTTCTCCTGGTGGAGCCCGACGTCGAGCAGGAACCGCGTGACCTTGTCCCCCTCGAAGTACTCGAAGAGGTTGAGAGAACCGGTTACTCCTCCGGCTGCACCTAGAACGTGCAGACGGATGCGCGGGCGGCCGGTTCGCGCGCCCCGCGCTTGCTTGTGGTGAGACATTTAAGCCTCCGTTCCGCCGGGGTCCCAGTCGCCGGCTCGTTGTTCTTGTCATGCTGGTAGAAGCGGGCGCTAGCACCATATGCGGTGCTGGAACCCCTGAGGCGGGATACATCCGGGCGGCAGCCTGAAAAGGCTGTCTGCAGGCTGGGCTCGCGCTTGCGCGGAGCAGCCCGGGGCGCCCATTCCGCCGCTACAAAGCTGAAGATTGCAAGATCGCGGAGGCAGCAGGCGACCGGCAATCGAGCGCTGTCCGAAAAGGCAGCTTGAATAGAGGGCAGCCGGTCTGGGACTGGACGGGACTGCTCGGCATTCTGGATTCAGCTAGACAACGACCGCGAACGACTCGGGCGACGCGGCGCGTCGCCACTGCAAACAGGGCGGTCATGCTCCCTGCCCATCTTCTGGGAGGAGCGTCCTGTTCTCCCGCACTAGCGACGGCTGGCATGTCTTGCGCTAGCCGTGCTCGAGGCAACTTGCTTCCGCGGCCTGCTATGCCGGTGGGGAACAAAAGCCTCTGTTTGACGGGAAACACATCACAGAACCACTATCGTGGCGGCTTTTTGCACGCTGTAGGGAACCTGTGATGCCTTGGAGTTTTTGGTTCTTCCGTCTTTTTTCAGAGAAAAAAGGGTGATGTCACAAGGTAACAGAGTTACAGGTACGGACACAATTGCCGCACAAGCACGCGCAAAAGCGCTGTATCCAGCTCCAGCACTCATCTATTGACAACATAGAACAGTACAGACCGAGCAACCGTTTCAAGAAACTTTCCCCTTCAGACGTAGCACAGTTATCGCAGCAACCCCCTACGATCGGGCAACAGGCCGATCTCGGCTGGATGTCAATATCAACAAACTGCGCTAACGAACACACGACCAGGCCACATCAGTGGTGCCGTGCTCCGGTGCTCGATCCCGGGCAGCGATCAGGCGATAGACCAGACGAGAAGGCAGACGAGGTAAGGGTTTTGATATTTACTTAAGATTCCGCGCGTTGATTTAAGGTCTCTTATTTCTCTAGGTTACGCTTGTCTACCTTTTGTCGCTTTACAGCACGTGGTTCAACTCGGCTAAGCACCATATTCAGGACTTCCAGCCATGCACACTTCCGGCTCTCACGAGCTGTGTGGTGTTATAGCCGTGAGTCGACCCACCCGCTCCTGGCACCGCTACGGGGAAGCAGTCTGGGAGCGCCTTGAAGCGCCAAAGCGATAGATCGACGTAAAGCATTGAATTGCTCGTGACTCTGGTGCGGTGCCCTCCGGTAGGACGCGGCACCCCAGGTTCCGTGCATTTCTCCCGTTCGCCGGCCGCTTCCGTGGCGCATTGCTGCGCCGCGCCAGGCAGCCGGTGAGCACAACCCGTGTCATCGAGCGCGATCAGGCGTTGCCTGGTCGTTTTCGCTCGTCAGGAGAACCCCTATGATTCCTCTCAGGGACAACCTGCGTTGCACCGTGTTCCCGATCGCAACGCTCGTCCTTATCGGGTTGAACTGCGCCGCCTTCTTCGTCGAGTTGATGGTGGCTGGCAGCGGCAACCTCGATAGCTTCTTCATGAAGTGGACGATGATTCCCGCCAAGGTGGTCGCCGCTTTCGCCAGCGGTGACCCCTCGCTGATCGGCATGGCCGTGGCGAGCATCTTCACCTCCATGTTCCTGCATGGCGGCTGGATGCACATCATCGGCAACATGCTGTTCCTCAACTGCTTCGGGCGCGGCATGGAAGCTCGCCTGGGCCGTGTTCGCTTCGTGCTCTTCTACCTGTTGAGCGGGCTCGCGGCTTCGGCGATTCACATCTGGAGCGACCCGACGAGCACCATCCCCACCCTGGGCGCCAGCGGCGCGATCGCCGGCGTGCTCGGCGGCTACCTGCTGCTCTGGCCGCTCGCCGAAGTGCGAGGAATCTTCCTGCTGGTCTTCATCCCCATCCCCATCCACCTGCGCGCCTACTGGTTCCTCCTGGCCTGGTTCATCGTCCAGGTCTACGAGGTGATCAACAGCATCGGGCAGGTGGTGGCCGGCGGCGGTGTGGCCTACTGGGCGCACGCCGGCGGGTTCGTGGCTGGGTTGGTGCTGGCCGGGCTCTGGAAGCTCTACCGTCCGGAGTCCGATGTCTGCTACATC
>DATNRD010000735.1:0-8782 GCA_036703665.1 Candidatus Obscuribacterales bacterium | reverse complement strand
CATGGAACCCAACAAGCCGGATCAGTCGCTCGTCAGGCGGCTGATGATTTTCTTCGGTCTCGTTTACTTCATGCAGGGGGTCGGACAGGCCAGCGGGCTCGTCAGCCAGCCCCTGTCTTACTTCTTCAAGGAGGCACTGGGCCTCAACCCGGCCCAGACCACCGAGTACCTGGCGATCCTCACCCTCCCCTGGGTCATCAAGCCGCTTTACGGACTGATCAGCGACTTCATTCCCCTTTTCGGCTATCGACGCAAGAGTTATCTCTTTCTGATGAACGCCGTGGCGGCCGCCGGCTTCCTCTGGCTCACCGGACTAACGGAGCCCGGTCAGATCGTAACCGCCATGCTCCTCACGGCCTTCGGCACCGCCTCCTCCGACGTGCTGGTCGATGCGGTGATGGTCGAGAACGGCCAGGCCACCGACATGACCAAGCAGTTCCAGGCGACCCAGTGGATGTGGTTCAACATCGCAGCCATCGGCACCGCCTGGTTCGGCGGCTACCTCTGCGAGCACCTCTCGCCGACCTCCGCCCTGCACACGGCAGCGATGATCACCATGTTCGCGCCCATCGCCGTCATGACCGCCACCTTCTTCCTGGTCAAGGAGAAGAAGTCGCAGGTCAACCTGGAGCAGCTCAAGTCCACCGGCAAGGGATTCCTGTCGGTGTTCAAGTCCAAGACGCTCTGGGCGGTGGTGGCCTTCATCGCCTTCTGGAACTTCAGCCCCAGCTTCGGGACGCCGTTCTACTACCACATGGTGGACAACCTGAAGTTCTCGCAGGGCTTCATCGGGTTGCTCGGCATGCTCGGGGCCATCGGCTCGGTGATCGGCGCCTACACGTTCAGGCGCTGGATTGCCGGGCGCTTTTCGACCAAGAAGCTGCTTGCCGCAAGCATCGTGCTGGGCACGGTGAGCACGCTGTCGAACCTCCTGCTGGTGACGCCGTACCTGTCGACCATGAGCCTGCCGCTCATCGGCACTTTTACGGTCAGCCAGGGGATCGCCGCAGCCCTCACGCTCGTCTTCAGCGTGGTCTCCATCTGGGCCATGCTGACGGTGCTGGGCCTCGCTGCCGACGCCTGCCCGTCGCAGGCAGAGGGCTTCACCTTCGCCTTCCTCATGTCGGTGTACAACTTCGCGGCGCAGGGCTCCGCCATCATCGGCGCCCGCCTGTACACCTACGTGCTCGGCGAGCAGCTGACGCCGCTCATCTGGATCTCCGCCGGCTTCACGGCCGCGGCGTTCCTGCTCTTCCCGCTGCTCCGCGGCGTCTTCCGCAAGGAGGCCGAGGAGAAGAAGGGCGGCGACAGGAAGTAACCCGGTGGCAAGGACGGCCGTGACGGTCCAGGCCTATGCCTGAGCCGTCACGCCAGCCGTCCTTGCCCGGAAGCCCCGAACTTTGCCCGCCCAGGCGGGTGGACGACGGCCCTCAGTTTCTGCGTGCTACGGCGGAGGGGAGGGGCATGCCCGCCTCTCCCCTCCCCGTGGCTGCTTGCCAAGAAAAGGCCGGGACGCACCACGGCCACAGGACTCTAACGTCTTCCACCTAAAAAAACGCAGTCGGCCTACTATGTCATGTAGCGTACGAGACGCTGAAAAATTTCGAACATATTCAGTGACAGCCTTTAGACATCTGCGATCAGCACAGCCGATGCGCTTAGCGCGCGAGCACGCAGGGCGCACGGGCGCCCGCGGCATTGCCTACGCACTTCAGTGAACATGTACAAAATTTCCTGCAGCGACCCAAAAGGGTAGTGCAGCCGCTTGCGGCGTGACAGCCCGATGCCCAGTTACGCGACCAGAACGCTGACACGAGCGACTGCACCACCAGGGCGCATGAGCAGCGGTCGGGCGCGAACAGCCTGGGCTGCCGCGCCCGACCATCAACAACGATTATCGAGCACGGCAGGCGTTAGCCCAGCGGGAAGAACGCTGTGCCTAGCCCGCGTTCTGGAGGTCCAGCAGCCCGCGCGGCAAACCGAGGCCGCCGTCGGCGGTCATGAGATCGCCGGTGAGGTAAGCAGCCTGATCCGAACAGAGGAACACTGCCAGCCCCGCCATCTCCTCGGCGGAGGTGAGCCTGCCCAGCGGCACGCGCGTGCGGATCTTCTCCTGAGCCTCGGGGCTGTCGTAGCCCAGGTTCTTCGAGGCTCCCGAGGTGACCATGGCGCCGGGCGCAAGGGCATTGACGCGAATGCCGTAGCGCCCCCACTCGACCGCCAGCGTGCGCGTCATGTTGAGGACACCGGCCTTGGCCGCACCGGAGTGCACCACCCCCGGTGCACCACTGCTGGCATAGTTGGCGACGATGTTCAGGATGCAGCCCCCTCCCTGCTTGATCATCTGCCGGCCGACGGCGCTTGTGCAGTACCAGGTGCCGTTGAGCACGATGCCCGCCACGGCGTTCCACCCGTTGGGCGTCAGTTTTTCGGCTGGCACGGCAAAGTTGCCGGCGGCGTTGTTCACCAGGATATCGATGCGCCCGAACCGTTCCACCGCCTGGCGAACCATGTCCTCGACCCTGGCAGGATCGCGAACGTCCAGGGGAACGGTCAGGACCTCGGCACCGAGCGCCGTGATTTCATAAGCCACCGCCTTCAGGTGGTCGGGATTGCGGCTGGCAATCACCAGCCTGGCGCCACGAGATGCGAGGTTGAGGGCAATGGCCCGGCCGAGGCCGGTGCCGCCGCCGGTGACAACCGCCACCTTTCCGGCGAAGTCCTTGTGGGCCGCTGCCGGGTCCGGCGAGGGAGAGGGGCTGGTCTCCTGCCTGGTCAACGGCTCCTTTCTGGCGGCTCTGAACTTCTGGATTTCCAGGAGGAGGATTCTGAAACCCAGCACCACCGCGAGCGCAAGGGCAATGATGGCAACATTCGGCAAGGTTTACCTCTTGAGATTTGGCGCACAGGTGTCCGCCTGCGGGCCGATATTGGAGACTAAAGCTCGCCTGACGACCCGATTCGGGGTCTGAGGCGGACTCAAGGTTACGCGCTTCAACGGTTGCGGTATCTAAACGATTTTTTCAATGGCACGAAAACGACAACCGACTCTAGCAATGTGGTAGCGCGCATCTCAACCCGAACCCCGACATACCGCTACCCGGAGCGGTTCTCCTCGTTAGCGCGGCTGGCGTGAGCGCCAGCAGAGAACCGGTTATGACGTGCTGTCGAGCGCACCCGGCAGAGATCCACAGGGGCAGGGTCCATTCCACCCTGCCTGGCGCGAGCCCTTGCGGGCGGGGTTTATCCCCGCCCCACACGCAATGACTCTTAACTTGCCACCGGCAACAGCAGAGAGCTATCGGCATAAACGCACGATAATGAAAAGATGCCGGCCCAGCCACCGCCAGAAGAATGCGTGCCAGACGAATGATTGAAACCGCGTGCTTGCTCCTGTTGTTCTATGTCCTGCTGGCGCCCCGCGTCGCCCTGCCGTTCTACAACACGATGATCTTTTACCCGCACAAGTACCCCGGTGGGCGGTACGACGTGGACCAGATCGAAGGCGTGAAAAGGCAGGACGTGTTCTTTCGATCGGCAAACGGGAAGCTGCTTCACGCCTGGCTTTTTAAACACCCTGACAGCCGCGCCGCCATTCTGGTGAGTCACGGCAATGCCGGAAACCTCTCGTACAGGATTGGGCTTATATCGCTCCTGCTGAGGGCCGGGGCGTCAGTCATGGTCTATGACTATCAGGGTTACGGTCGAAGCGAGGGATCCCCATCGCTGTCCGGCATTCTGGAAGACGGTCGCGCCGCATACAATTATCTGGTCGAGCAGGAGCGGCTGCCTGCCGAAGCCGTTGTTCTGCACGGCGAATCGCTGGGGTCGCTGGTCGCCTCGCATCTGGCGGCCACCGTTGCCTGTGGCGGCGTAATTCTGCAGTCGGGGCTGGCTTCCTTCAAGAGAATCGCGCTGGAGGCGCTCCCCTTCCTGCGCCTTTATCCCTCATGGTTGTTCCCGGACCTCGCGCTCGACAATGCTGCCGTGTTCGAGACGGCTCACCCGCCCCTGCTACTTGTCCACGGCGCTCGCGACGACATCATTGCCATAGGCCACTCGGAAGAGATTTATGCCAGAGCGCTCTCGCCCAAGGCATTCACCACGCTTCCGGAGGCAGGACACAACGACATCTATGAGGTAAACGCTGACCGGTACCAGGAGGCTGTTGGACAATTGCTGCGCTACATCGAACGGAGGTCTTCTCGATGATAAGAGGGGCACAATCCGTTCTCTACTCCGCGGCAGCTGCTTTCCTTCTGGCATCACCGCTGGAGGCTGCGGATAAGCCACCATTTACGGTGGCACGGAGCGCAGCCTCGCCCCAGATCTCGCGCTTGTTTCGCAAGACAGACGGCTGGGTAGGTGCGGATGCGGCTTACAGCGTCCCCTTGAGCGCTGCAAGAACCCTCTGGACGTTCGGTGACACATGGATCGGCAGGATTCGTGGCGGCAAGCGAATCCACTGCACGATGGTGAACAACTCCATAGCCCTGCAATCACACGGCCGTCTAGCCCCTCAGCTGGATTTCCGCTGGGGCAGACAGGACGGCAAACCGGTCGCCTTCTGGCGCCCTGAAATCGCTGGCACCTACTACTGGCCGGGCGACGGAGCGATGGTCGACGGTAAGCTATACGTTTTCCTGCACGTCATAAGACCAAAGCCGGACAATCCCGAACCATTTCAGTTCGAGGCCGTCGAGGATCTGGTTTTGCAAGTGGACAATCCGCTGGAGGACCTGGCACGGTGGCGCTCGCGGATCGTCAAGATCGGCAACTCGGCAAGGGTGATCAATTTCGGTGTCGCCTGCCTGACCGACGGCGAGCACCTTTACGCGTACTGCTCGTACCCACCGGCCGGAAAGCGTCTGGCAGGACATCCGACCGTTCTGGCTCGCATCGACAGGCAGCATCTTTCGGCGCTGGATATGAGCGCTTGGCAATACTGGTGCAATGCAGGCGCGCCTGGGCACCAGGGGCAGTGGCAGCGCAGGCTGGAGAATCCGGTCATCCTCTTTGAAGACGGCGCTCCTGAGATGTCGGTCAAGCGCGTTGCCGGTATCGCCGGATTCATCGCCGCGTACATGCCGCCCTTTTCCCGGACGATTTTCCTGCGCCACGCGCCCGCGCCGCAAGGTCCCTGGAGCGAGAGGATCGCCGCGTACCGGTGTCCGGAGAAGGACCCGCGGATCCTCGTTTACAGCGCCAAGGCTCATCCGCAGCTGGCACCAGGCAAACTGCGCCTGGCGCTCACATACTGTCGCAACAGCGAGCAATTCGCCCGGCACTTCGACCAGCCGGAAATCTATTTTCCGCAAGGCGTAGAGGTTTTGCTGGCTCCGACCGCAAGTCGCAAGTGATAAGGGTGGCAAAATCCGCAGGGGCGCAGATAAACACTAGCTCGTGCAAGAGAGGGGCTGAATCCATCTCTTGCACACAGCCGTACCGCAAGCGAGCAGGTGCAACCTGATACCGCGCTAACCATACCCCTTGGCTAGCAAAACTCGGACAACCGTGATGTCAGGGTATTTCGGGCAAACCGGCGCTCCACGCGTATCGCTGCCTTGTGGAAATCATTAGTATTCATTTGTAACTTCTGTTTACCTTTTCTCCATAAGGCTGTTCCAAAACCAGCTTCATAGCTTCATTCCTGCTCGGCCCGTATAGAAGCACGCTCCCTTGCGGGGGAGACGGTGTGTTTGTGTCCTGTACGGGCCCACGGGCGCACGCATGTGACGCCCCCAGAGAGAAACTGTGATGTTCCCATGGCTGCCCACGAGAACGCCGGCCCAGACCGGCAGGTGTCTCCGGGCCTCCACGTTGTCTTCAGCAGCGGGGGTTCGCGAGCGATTCTAGGCGGTGCCGGGGCAATTCTTGCCTTTCACGTCTCCGGGTTGAACAACTGGCAGACGGTCGGCGGCATCAGCGGCGGATCCATTCCGGCGGCGCTGCTGGCTGACGCGCGCCATCCCAGGGAGGTTCTCCGTCTTACGACGGAAACGGACTTCAACAGCCTGCTCAAGCCATACACGAGCTGGCTGGGGCGCCTCTTTGCCCTGCTGTTGAAGTACCGCTACGAGCGGCTGCTTCCCCGCAAAGGGGTGTTCAGCTGGGAGCCGCTCCGGCATTTCGTGGACGCGAAGATGCCCCATTGGCCGGACAAGTTCTGGACCATGGCGGTGTCGCGCCGTGGCAAGCTGCTTTTCACCAGGGATGGTGTCTTCCCTTACCAGGGCGACCTCAAGGGCGACATGCTGCCCGGCGCCCGTCCTTCCACCGGTCTGGCCGTTTGCGCCACCTGTGCCGTGCCTGGCATCATCGATGCCGTCCCGTTCGAAGGTGAGTACCTTTACGACGGCGCGCTCAGCGACGACGGTGTTTGCCCGGTCGACATGGTCAAGCGGCACTTTGCGGCTACCCCTGGATCGATCGTGGCCTTTGACGTGGGTGAAGAGGAGATCAAGAAATCCCGACTCCTTCGCTTCATCTGGAACGTCGCCTGCGGCGGGCGATGCGGAAACATCGAGGGCAGGCACCCGGGGCAGTCGGACGGTGTCGTGCTCATTGAGCCGCGCATCGTCGGCTTCCACGCTTTGAAGTTCCGGCTTGGGCGCGACCTCAAGTGGTCCGCCGTCATCGCCGGCTTCACAGCCACGGTGGACAAGCTTGCTGCTTCCGGTATCCTTACGGGGCCGGCACGCGACAGGGCACAGGATTTTGCGCGGCAACTGAAGCTCATCCAAGCTTCCGCCGGCAAGCACGGCGAGCTGACCTCCAGGACGGAGGCATTCTTGAGCGGACAGGGATTGTTCTGACCAACCAGAGTCGTCCTTAGCGAGACCTAGCTTATGAAATTCCTCAACACACCGCTCAGGTGGATTCTCTCTCCGTTCCTCGCCATGCCCGGAAAGAGCTACCAGGGCGCGCTGCCCCCGCTGACCGAAAGCGAGCGCCAGATCCTCGCCAATGTCGAGGCGCATGTGCGCAGCCTCTCCGAGGGCATCGGCGAGCGATCCTTCCGTTCCGGCCTCGAGCAGGCAGCCGACTACGTCATCGACAGGCTGCGCGCGCTTGGCTACACGCCGGGCATTCACGAGTTCAGCCTGGACGGGCACCGGTACAGGAACATCGACATCGAGATCCGCGGCGCCGCGCACCCGGATGAGATCGTCGTCGTGGGCGCGCACTACGACACCGTCTTCGGCTCACCGGGGGCGGACGACAATGCCACGGGCGTGGCCGCGCTCTTCGAAATCGCGCGCCTGCTCAAGGACAGCAAGCCGGACCGCACGCTTCGCATGGTGTTCTTCTCCAACGAGGAGCACCCGCTGCATCGGTCGGCGTGGGAGTCCATGGGCAGCTTCTTCTACGCCAGAGGCTGCCGGGAGCGCGGCGAGAACGTGGTGGCGATGCTGGTGCTGGAGATGCTCGGGGTCTACTCCGATGCCGAAGGCAGCCAGAGCTACCCCTACCCGTTCAGCCTCTTCTACCCGAGCCGCGGCAACTTCGTCGCCTTCGTGGGGAACTACCGCTCGCGCTCTCTGGTGCGCCGGTGCGTGGGCTCCTTCCGCAGCCACACCGCCTTCCCCTGCGAGGGCGGCGCCCCGCCGGAGCTCTTCTCCGACATCGGCCGGTCAGACCACTGGAGCTTCTGGCAGTTCGGCTACCCGGGGGTGATGGTCACGGACACCTCCAACTTCCGCTACCGGCACTACCACACCAGCCAGGACACCCCGGACAAGCTCGACTTCGAGCGCCTGGCGCGGGTCACCGCCGGCCTGGCGCGCACCGTAAGCGAGCTTGCCGGGGTCTAGAGACGGTGCCGCAGGCGGCTTGTCAGCCGCCCCTGCGATTAGCGCCGTGAATGCGTCGGACCGGGCCGCTAGCGGCGCCTGGCAAAGCGCCCGCGCATCGAGGTTCTTCGGCACCGCAACCCCTTACTTTCGAACGCATAACTTCTCATAGCCGTTGACCGCATGGGCGCACGCCAATGCGCCCATGCTACGGCGTATCTCCGACAACAAGCGCGGCTTGCCCGGCAGGCCCGGACTTCGCAGCGGGACCGGCACCAGGCAGCCGTTCCAGCTTGGACAGGAGGCCAAAATGACCAACAACAAGGCGCCCATCGCCGTCCCCGGCGAGGTCGACGGGTTCGACCTCGTCTGCGGGGCAGGCGGCTCTCGCGCCATCCTCGGCACCAGCGGTGCGATTCTTGCCTTCCACGCGCTCGGCTTCAATCGCTGGCGCACCATAGGCGGCATCAGCGGCGGCTCCATCCCCAGCGTCATGCTGGCAGCAGGAACCAGCCCGGTCGAGATCGTCCACCAGGTGATCGAGATCGACTTCAACAGCATGCTCACGCCGCGCGTCGGCATGCTGCGCATCCTCTGGGCCTTCTTCCTCAAGGAGTGCGCCTGGAAGCGCCGTCCCTGCCGCGGCGTGCTCAGCTCGGAGAAGGTGGGCGAGTTCATCGACAAGCGCGTTCCCGCCTGGCCGAAGGGCTACTGGACGGTGGCCGTCGCCGGCGATACGCCGTTCCTTTTCACGCACGACGGCGTCATCGCCTACTACCCGGACGGGTCGAGGGACCAGATCTCGACCGAGCCCGCCCCGGTCGGGCTGGCAATCCGCGCCAGCTGTGCTGTCCCCGGCATCATCGACGGTGTCACGTACCGGGACATCTGCCTGCTCGATGGCGGGCTGGCCGCCGAGGGCCGCTGCCCGGTCGGCGTCGTCAAGCGCCAGCTGGGCGGCCGTCACGGGCACATCGTGGCGGTGGACG
>DATNRD010000734.1:0-3882 GCA_036703665.1 Candidatus Obscuribacterales bacterium | reverse complement strand
GCCCCGAATCCTCTGGAATGCCTGGAATGAGGGGGCGCAGGCGCCAAGATAAGCGGTGGTTGCCATGAGGAGGGCGGCGCCGTGACAAGGGCAAGTTCTTTTTTTGCCGGGCGATGTATAGCGGCAGCGTTGTCTGCCTGCTTGGCTCTCTGGTGCCAGGGCGCCCGACCGGCAAGCGGCGCGCCTGCCGATGGATTACAGACAAGCGACAGCAACGGCAGCGCTGCGGAATCCGTCCGGGCCGAGGCCGATAAGCGCGACAGTGGCTGTGGTGCCGGCCGGCAGGGCAGCGGCTCGGCGGGCGATCGGTCCCCTGGCGAGACAGCCGAGGCTGCCGAAGGCCTGCCATATAAGTACGCGGGCAACAATTTTTCCCGGAAATTCCATCGTCCGTCCTGTCTGTTTGCCAGAGCCATGAACGCTCAGCATCTCGAGCTCTTTCATTTCCGCAGGCAGGCTGTGGCAGCCGGCATGCGTCCGTGCCGGTGGTGCTTGCCACCGGTCTGGAAGGAGGTGAGGGCGATTCTCCGGCCTGCCCCGGAATCCCCCGGGTCCAGCCCACGATGAGCGCGCCGGCCGGAGAATCGCCCGGTGACCGGTGGCCCGGAGCAGGCTAACGCTTGTGAGGCAGTGCGGCGACCGGCTGGGGTTCTCTGGCCATCATCTTGCGCTCCACCGCCGCCACCCAGCTGCCGAGCAATTGGAGATGCTCCAGCCCTTTGGCTCCGAGCTTCTCCTGGTGTGTCTTCAGCTGCCGGTAATACTTGATCAGGCATGTGAACAAACGGAATACGGCTTCCGACTGGCAAGAGCCATAACAGTGCAGCCCCAGTTCAGGCACGCCGACTACCACTCGCTTGCCCGCCTGCCACATGCGCGTGGAAAGCGATCCATCGCTCCAGGGCAGCGCTACATCATTTATTATCTTGGGTTTCTCCCGCTTCATGGCACCTCGCCGGTTTAAAGGGCGCTGGTAACTATGTTACGTGTCAAGTTGATCAGGTCAGCTGAGCTGCAAATCTCAGTCGTTGCTTGCGGTGCCAGTCACAGTAAGGAATTCGATAGTCGTACGCGATAGAAGTCCCCAAATAAGTATAGCTCTTTATTTCCACCAGTCTACCGAAATTTAGGAAAATGGGGGTTCGCAGGCATGTTTTGGTTGCATACATAACATCTCCGATCTCCCTAAGCCTTCGGCCGATCGTTGGAAACCCTTGTCCTGAGAGCATCTTCATCGACAACCATGGGCGACTCTGCCGCCGAGATTAAGGGCGCTCGAGATGTGTATCGATGAAGGACAAGATTTTTTCCTGCAATTGCCTGGGTGTAGCTTCGTCGAAATAGTACCAGTTGATATGCGGGTTCGCCCTGAACCATATCAGTTGCCGCCGGGCCAGCTGGCGATTGTGTTTTACACATTCCGCCTCGGCCGTTTCGCGATCCATGGATCCTTCAAGATACAACGCCAGCTCCCGGTAGTTGACCGTGTTCATGATGGCGTGCGTTCGACCGTAGCGATCGAGCAGTCCTTCGACCTCTGCCAGCATGCCTTCCTGCATCTGGTTGATAAACCGCTCCTTTATGGCCTGATGAAGAACCTGCCGGTTGCGGGCCGTGAGGCCGATCCACAACGTGTTGTACGGGGGCGGCCGGCGGCGCACCAGCTCGGAGAACGGCTTTCCTAAGACCGTGGAAACCTCCAATGCGCGGACCACGCGAAAGACGTCGTTTACCCCTATGCGGGCTGCCGAAGCAGGGTCGGCTGCCGCCAGCCTGGCATGGAGCGCCTGGCTGCCACGCTCTTCGGCAAACCGCCTGAGCTCCGACCTCAACTCCGGCTGGGGCTCCACCGCCGGGATTTCCAGACCTTCCAAAAGCGCGCGCGCATAAAATCCGGTGCCACCGACAACCAGTGGCAGCGCGCCTCTTTCAAGGATCTGCGCTATGGCTGCTTCCGCCTTATCCTTGTACTGTGCCACGGTGAAACCTTGGTCCGGGTCCACCACGTCGATCATGTGGTGAGGCACAGCCGCGCGCTGGGCGGCCGTGGGCTTGGCCGTGCCGATGTCCATGTGGCGATAGATGGTGCGCGAATCGCAGGCGACAATCTCTGCCTTGCGCAGGGCGGCAATCTTAAGGCTCAGCGCCGTCTTGCCGCTGCACGTCGGGCCGACGACGGCGACGACCAGCGGCTTGCCGCTCTGCCTGTCCTTATGCTCCTTGCCGGTAAGTTCGCCTGTCACCGTCACTCAGGTTAAAAGCAAAGCGACGACACTGCTTATGATCTGCCAGACCAAGAGCCAGATCGCCAGCAAGATGACCGGCGGCAGGATGAACAACACCGATAGCACTTGCTTGCCGCTCAGCGAAAAGCTCTGCTGAACGGCCAGATAGAGAAGGTAAAGCATCCACGCCAGCTGTGTCAGCCAGAAGATTAAGACTATTCCCTGCCCCAGAACTACTCCATAGAGCGACAACGGCCCCATGAACACCCAGGGCAGGAAGGAAAAGCCGGAGGTTACCGCAAAGGACCCGACAGCGGCCCGGCTCACGGGGAAAGCTAAGCAAAGTACGCCGGGCACCGCCACCAGGGACAGCCACAGAAAGACGAAGCCCAGTGCCGAGACGGCGACGGCAGGCAGAAGCGCGCCGCCTTGCCAGGCGCCCGCGCGCAAACCTTCCTGTACGCCGCAGACGACCACGACTGTGCCTGCCGGCCACAGCAGCGCGCGGTCCGCCCGATAGCGTCCGGCCAGCTGACCAAAGGTTTGCCTTGGTGCGGCAATGACGCCGTAAAGCGTGTCGATCAGCCACATGCTAACCCCTAACGAAAATTGAAGGGTCACGTTTGCTCTTTAATATACAAGCGCCGGCTTCCAGCCGGCAGGATGCTGGCGCTGGCGGGACGGAGCGGAGCAGCCTCCTCATATGCGCCTGAGCGAACGGCACTGGGCATCCTTGAATGAGCGCCATTTTCCCGTCTCCTGTGACCTCCGAGCGGCATGTTCGCGGCTCCGGGCTACTGCATGACCCAGAGCGGCAGCTTGTGGAAGCGGGCGTTCATGGAGGCGGGCAGCAATCCCAGCGGCGAAACCTGACTGCTGATGCGGCTTTCCAGCGTCTCCACCAGCGCTCCCAGAGCGCTCCTTCGTCCTTCATCGAGCGGCAGGTCCTTCGTAAGACCCCAGCGGGTTTTCGCCAGTTCCTTAAGCGAGCGGACTGCCTTCTCGTAGCCGCCCAGCTCATCCACCAGCCCCAGCTTGAGCGCCTGCCGCCCGGAGTAGATGCGCCCGTCGGCCAGCTTACGCACCCTCTGTTTGTCCATTTTCCGCCCGCTGGCTACTGTCTCGATAAACTGGTCGTAGGAATCGAGGATGAGGTTTTCGAGAATCTCCTTCTCCTCGGCGGTCATCTGCCGGTTGGGGGAGCCTATGTCCTTGTACTTGCCGGACTTTATCACCTGCGGCTCGATGCCGAGCTTGCGCTCGAGAGCCATGATGTTGAAGCTGTTCATGATCACCCCGATGGAGCCCGTGATGGTGCCGGGCTGGCAGACGATCTTGTCGCAGCCGCAGGCCACGTAATAGCCGCCCGAGGCCGCCACGTCTGCCATAGAGGCCACCAGCGGGATGTTTTTGGCCTTCAGCTCTTGCAGGTAACTGTAGAGCTCCTGGCTGGTGGCTACCGTGCCGCCCGGGCTGTCGATGCGCAGCAGTATTCCTTTGACGCGCCTGTCTTTCAGGGCTTTGCGCAGGCGGCGCTTGACGGACTCGACGCTGCTCAAGGGCGAAAAGAGCCCGTCGTCCGACTCGACAAGCATGCCGGTCAGGTTGAGTGCCAGAAGCCGGTCCTGAAACGGCGAGGCTACCGCCTCGCGCGTAT
>DATNRD010000733.1:0-4700 GCA_036703665.1 Candidatus Obscuribacterales bacterium | reverse complement strand
ATCACTGGCTGGACGCCAACGGGGGTGTTGGAATTGTTTTTGACGAGCTGCTTGCCGATAACGGTCAGAGCCTGGACATAGATGCCATACCGGCGCCCGGCGCCCACGTGCAGCGTGCCGATAGCCACGCCGCACCGCTTGTTGTCGACAAGAAGGGGGACATCACCTTTTCCTACAGGGGCAAAACCTTTGGAGCGCTGGGACTGGCCATAGAGGGAGCCAGCCTTGCTTCCGGCCCCTTCGCGCTGGCTGTCGGTCCCACCCTGTCCGGAATAGCGGGGGCGCTCAGCCCAGCGTATGCCTTTGGCCGCCCGAGCCAGGATGTCTCGGGGCACAGACGCATCAAGGGGTTCTTCATGGGGGCGGTCAAAGGAGCCCCCGGCGGATTTCTTGTATCAGGAGCGGTGAATCACGGAGACAACGTGTCGCTGGCGCCTGGCGATCGGTTGGCTGTTGAGCTCACCGCGGACCTCGTGGTGCAAATCAAGGGGACGCCGCCCGCCAAGCCATAGCACCCGGCTCTGCTGGTATCATGGCTTGATATGCGGACAGTTCGCGCGCTCGTCACCGCATTGATTCTCTCCGGACTGCTCGGTGGTCCGTTGCTGTGCTTTTTCGTCTCGCCTTCGCCGGCGGCGACGCCGCAACCGCTGCCCAGTGCGCCGCTCCGGCCGGAGCAAATCTATCGCAAGGTCTGGGAACTCATCCGGGACAGCTATTACGATCCCACCTACAACGGGCAGTCATGGTCGTACTGGGAGCATCGCTATGACGGCAAGCTGAAGACGCTCGATGATGCTCACAAGGCAGTCGAGACGATGCTGGTCAGCCTGGGCGACCGCTACACGCGTTTCCTCGATCGCACCGCTTTCGAGGAGGAAAAGCAGCAGATTGCCGCGCGCCTGTACGGCATCGGCATACAGATGGGCATGGACAAGACGCAGCGGATTGTTGTCATAGCACCTATTGAGGGCAGCCCGGCGGCCCAGGCTGGCATCATGTCGGGCGACGAGATTGCTGAGATTGACGGTAAGCCGACAAAGGGGCTTTCGCTGGAGGAGGCATCGCGGTCCATCCGAGGCCAGGCCGGGACAAAGGTAACGCTCACGATTATCCGCAACAACGAGCGGAAGCAGTTCACCATCACTCGCGCGGAAATTCCCATCAAATCCGTGCACGTGGTGAAGATGCTGAACAACGACGTCGGCTACATTCGTCTTGGCACCTTCATGTCGGAGGTGGCGAATCAAGAGATGCGCGATGCTCTGGCAAAACTCACCCCGGCTCGCGGGTTGATTTTGGATTTGCGCGGCAATCCGGGCGGGCTGGTGACCAACGCTGTCGATATCTGCGGAATGTTCCTGGAGGGCGGCATAGTCGTATCGACAGTGGATCGGAACGGCAATCCTGTACCGAGCCGATGTGTCGGCCGGCCTATCAGCCGGCAACCACTGGTGGTGCTAATTGATCAGGGCAGCGCCAGCGCCTCGGAAATTACCGCCGGCGCTTTGCGAGACACCGGCAGGGCGGAGCTTGTCGGTGAAAAGAGTTTCGGCAAGGGCCTTGTGCAGGCGATAAACAAGCTGGAGGACGGCTCGGGCGTGAACATTACCATTGCCCGCTATGTCACGCCGAACAACACTGACATCAACAAGAAGGGCATCGTGCCGGATTATCAGGTCGAGTTGAAAGCGGAGGACTACCAGCAAGGCAAAGGTCCATGGTGGGCTGATCCAAGCGGCCCGACAGCCAAGAGAAGCCCGGACGACATGAAGGATGTTCAACTGAAAAAGGCCGTAGAGGTGCTCGAGAAAAGGATCCAAAGTTCACAGCCGGCCTACGAAATCAAACTGAACGTTCCAATCGGCAGCATGTGGCAGTAGGTTGCATCATTCAATTCCCAGCCTGCGAGCCTCCTCACGGAGAGCCTCGACAACCCATGACCTTGCCAGGACGCCGTAGGGAATGCGCTTGTACTCGGCTACTTTTAACAACAAGTCCATCAATTCGCGATCTGCTCGAAACTGGACGATGCCACGCGATACCACGCGCTCGCGCGCGGCAGCCTGAGTCTTCGCCGCCCGTTCCGCCGCTGTCGGTTTCGCTCTCGCCTTGCCTTCAGTCATATCCAAGCTCCGTCAACAGACGGGCATACTGTTGTGTAGCATCATCGGCATGAAAGATGTGCTCGCGATCTTCAGCATCAAAGTACTCGACGCCCACCTCCACTAGACGCCCCTCACCCGTAAATCCAACGAACATCAGCCGATCGTTCCCACGCTCGCTAGGTGTCATCTCAACCCACTTGCCGAAGGCCACAACCTCGTCTGCTTCCTCGGGCGTGACGCCGTGCCGCTGGAGAGACTCATGATTGTAGGTAGTGATAGTCATGTCTCCAGCCTGCGTAGTACAGTGTACTACGCCCTCTCAATTGTTGTCAAAGCCCACTCCTCGGCGCGCCTGGCGCGCGGAAAAAGTTCATGCTCTTCTGGAAGTACGTGAGGGTGCCATTAAGCTACCGGGGACCACCGACAAATCGGTGGTCCGTTTGCTGGGACAAGAGAGAGTGAAGCGGTGCGGGCGGGATTCGAACCCGCATCTTGCGCTTCGTCAGTGCGCTTGCTCTGTCCATTAAGCTACCGCACCAGCTTCACACTCTCTGATACGCTTGGGACCTGGAAAAAGTTCAAAGACGGTATACTAGAAGCACGTCAGTGCGCTTGTTAAGCTACCCGGGACCACCGAATTGTCGGTGGTCCTTTTGTTGGTGCACGGAGAGAGTGAAGCCGCGCGGGTGGGGGTCGAACCCACATCTTGCGCTTCGTGACTGCACTTGCTCTGTCCATTAACCTACCGCACCGGCTTCACACTGATTGATACGCTCGGTTGTCGCAAAAAGTTCAGTGAACGGCTCTTGCGGCTCGGCAATCGTGCATGGGGCGGTCAGTGCGTGGAAGTGACTGCGCCTGGGCGAAGTGCGCCTGCAAGGGTGGCCTTTGCCTGCACAGCCACCGGGGTGCGCTCACCGGTCCGTTCGGACAGCCAATCCGACACGGCTTGCATCGCCGCGGGCTTGATGAAGGCGGTCTGCAAAAGCACGTGGCCGCAAGAAGGCATCTCCAGGAGGGTCTTGTCGGTTGAGGGCAGCTGCCGCCAGACTTGCTTGCCGGAAGCAATGCTTACAATATGGTCTCTGTCGCCCTGAATCACCAGGACCGGCAAGTCCTTGCTGATTTGGCGCGACACGCGGGGGACCTTGCTGAGGAACCACGAGGTCCTCAAAATATCTCGACCACTCAACTGGTTCCGGGACAGCGGATCTTGCAGCATCTCAGTGACGATGCGACGATCATCGGAGGCATATCTGGCGATGTAAGGGCTGACGTCCAGCGGCTGGTCCAGCTTAGTGATGCCGCGCAGGAAGTCGCGGACGAACCAGAATGGGTTGTATACCCGCGGTCTCGTGCCGGGACTCAGCAAAATCATCCCGTCCATGAGCTGCGCGTTCGCCGATGCCGCGTGAATGATGACGGCCGAGCCGATGCTTTCGCCGAGGCAGAAGAGCGGCTGAGTCGGATAGGTCTTGCGGAGATCCTCTAACAGCAGGGCGAGATCGTCAGCGGCTTTCACGTAGTCGATGCGACGGCCGCCGCGGTTCGCGAACCGCCCATGGTACCACGCGCCGTGGCCCCGGAGATCCAGCGCCACGACACGAAAGCCCTGATCGGCCAGGCGGCGCGCCATGGTATCGAATGCGGTGCCATGGCGTGTGGCGCCATGCAGGGCCACAATCACCCCGCGGGTCTTCAGCGAGTCGTTGCTCCACTCATAGGTAGGCAGCGCGGTGTTGGAGGCTCGCAGCGCAATCGCGTCAGTTTTTCGACTCGCGGCTGTAGCCGGTAGACATGCCAGCTGCAGCAGGATTGTGGCGAGGACGAGGATTCTTGTCAAGGAATTGCCTACCGAGTCATTCCGAAGTCACTGTCAGGGATTTCGAACCGCGGTCGTTTTGCAAGCTCCAGAGCATGTCAACAATAAACGACAGCCTATTCTCCTGTCTACCTCAACAGGGTTAACAACAGGTAATAGGAAGCAAGGGTCTACGTTAACGACGCGTTATCTTTGTGATAGGTTCCAGCAAATTAGTTTTACTACACTGATTCACGCTAAACCTGTCATTCTGAGGGAGCACAGCGACCGAAGAATCTCAGGTTCGGGCTGCGGCCTCCGGACGAGATCCTTCGCGCTGCGTAAGAGGATGACACTTGCCCTAGCTGCCGGGTCAGGGTGCAGCTGTTGGGTTCCCCGGGACGTGCCGATCAGCGGCGGTAGAGGTCGCGGTAGAGGACGATGTTCGATGGTCCTGATACGGCCCACTTCTTGGCTTCCAGGGCGGCGCCGATAAGCGGGCGCGGGCGATCGGAATCGCCCGGCATCTGAGCAATGCCGCCATAGAGCATGATTCCGTCCGCGCTGAGTCCAGGGACCAGCGGGCTTGCCGTAAGCGCCTGTTGTATGCGTCCGGCAAATACCGCTGCGCCGTCCGCCTCCGTGTGCGGTAGCAGAACAGCGAAGTCGAAGGCACCGTAGTGCGCCAGCAGATCCAGATCGCGCTTGGTGGAGGTTATGCGCAATGCCGCCTCGTGAATGGCCTCGACCGAAAGCGGCTTGCTGGAGACCCTGACATCGACTTCCCGGTA
>DATNRD010000732.1:0-2969 GCA_036703665.1 Candidatus Obscuribacterales bacterium | reverse complement strand
AGGCACCGACGAACCTGCCCGAGCCCCGGCTCAAGTGAGCAGCATTGGGCGCTAACGCGCCAGGCGGCGGTATTTCTTGAGCAAAGCCTTGGCCTTGCCGGCCTGGCTGCTCTTGCTCGATACCTTCTGGAGCAAGGCCACGGCGTTCTGGTAGTGCCGGGCGCCGGCCTCCTGCTCGGCCAGGCGGATGTAGATTGAATTGAGCAGCTCGGTTTCGTTCTTGCTGAGCGGTTGCTTGGCTGCCTTCTTCTCCAGAGCAGCCCTGGCCATGGCGAGCTTGCCCTGCTCGACCAGGACCCTGGCATCCTGGCCCGTGTCGGCGCCCGAGCGTCCCAACAGCACGCCAAACTGCTGCTCTAAGACGGCGGACACCTTGGCGTCGTTGGAGACCAGCCAGGCAAGCCCAGCCAGAAGTGCCAGCGTCAGCAGCCAGGGGAAGAAGCTCTGCACGAGCCCGACCAGGCGCAGGTAAAAGGGAACGGCGGCACGGGAACGCGCCATCTTTTGCGTGGCTGCCTGGCCGGTTGCCGGAAAGAGTTTTGGCGGCTCGCCCCTGGCGGCCAGCTGCCCCGACACGACGTCCTTAAGCGCTGCCGGGGATACCGGCTCGGGCTCTTTTGTGTCTTTCCTCGGGACGGCAGCCGGCAGCTCCGAGGCTGTGGTGGCAACCCGCTGGGGCAGGGGCTGGGACTTGTCCTTGATTGCCGCCTCCAGCTCATCGGCAACGGCTTCCATGGTCTGGGGGCGGGCCTCCGGTTCCTTAGCCAGCATTCTGGCAACCAGCTTCTCCAGCCGGGGCGGAAATTCCATATCGGGACGCACCTCGGAGAGGCTGGGAGCCGGCTCCGCTACGTGCTGGGCCATGAGGCTGACCAGATCGACTGCGGTGAACGGCACGCGCCCGGTAAGGGTTTCGAACAAAACGGCGCCGAGCGAGTAGATATCGCTCCGGTGGTCGACCTCCTTGCCCTGGAATTGCTCTGGGCTCATGTACGTGGGGCTGCCGCATACGGTGCCGGTTTTGGTGATGCGCGTCAGCGTCTCCTCGCTGCCCTGGACCAGCTTGGCTATGCCGAAGTCGACTACCTTGACCCAGTGCTTCTGGTTGTTGTGCTCCTCCAGAACTATGTTGTCGGGCTTGACGTCCCTGTGCACGACCCCGTGCTTGTGCGCATCGGCCAGCGCGTCGCAGATCTGCACGAAGATGGGGAAGGCCTCGTCTGCGGTCAGGTTGCCCTTCTCATCGAGCAGCGTCGCCAGCGATGTGCCCTTGAGCAGGTCCATGACGATATAGGGTTGCCCGCCTGCGATGATGCCGTAGTCGTAGAGCGTGATGATGTGCGGATGGTTGAGGCGACTGGCTGCTTTCGCCTGCTGATGAAAGCGTTTGAGAGACTCGGTGTCAGCCACCAGATGGCCGTGCAGAATCTTGACCGCCACCTCTCGCCCGATGAGCTCCTGGGTAGCCTTGTAGACGACACCCATGGTGCCGCGTCCTATGACGCTTTCGATCTTGTACTTGTCCTGGATCAAAAGCCCGATCAGCGGGTCGGCGCTAATCGGCACCAGCGGAGAGTTGTCTTTCGGACACTGCTCCTGCTCGTCACTGAAGTGAAAGTTGCAGACCAGACAGAGCTTCATTTGCGCTTTCGTTTTGCCGTGGGCTCGGCAGCAAACCGCGCCACCATTCTGATTGTTCCTTACCACAAACGGGATTCTCATCAATCTTAGACCAGTTGGCCGGGGACTGCCGCGGCAGTGGCGGGGTCGTTCATGGCAGGGATCATTAAAAGAAGTCTTACACTTAGGCCGGACAACGGCCCTGCCTTATCTGCCGGAACAGTAGGGCAGCAGCCGGCCCCGGCTGGCTTCCGCGCTGAGGCAAAGCAGTTGCCGGGTGGCGGCGGCGTTTACAATGATGTCAGCAAGCGCGCCTGTCCCCGCTCCGCCCCGCACAACTCACGAGTCCATGGAAACCAAAACAAGCAAGTTCGCGCTCCTGCTCATTTTCGCCACGGTCTTCATCGACCTCATCGGCTTCGGAATCGTAATCCCGCTCCTGCCGGTCTTCGCTGAAAAGTTTGGAGCGGGCGGGTTCAAGGTAGGGCTTCTACTTATGTCCTACTCGCTGATGCAGTTCTTTTTCACGCCTTTCTGGGGGCGGCTGTCGGATAGGGTTGGCCGGCGCCCGATCTTGCTGACCAGTCTGGCGGCTTCCGCGGCCGGCTACCTTATCTGGGGCTTTGCCGGGTCGCTCTGGATGCTGTTTGCCTCGCGCATCGTGGCTGGATTCGGCAATGCCAACATAGCCGTGGCGCAGGCATACATCGCTGACGTGACCACTGCTGAACACCGGGCCAGGGGCATGGGTCTAATCGGGGCGGCCTTTGGGCTGGGCTTTGTCCTCGGACCGGCCATCGGCGGATTGTGCGCTGCCTACGGCGGCTTCCATGCAGCCGGTTTCGTGGCCGCGGCATTCAGCCTGCTCGACCTCATATTTACGTTTTTCTTCCTGCCCGAGCCGCCCCAGCGGTCACAGGCCGGTCACGAGCGCTTTGTGCTCGAGCCGAGCTTTTACTGGAAGACGCTCACCAGCGAAAGGTTGCGCGTTTGCCTGGCAATATTTTTCATCTCGACCTTCGCCTTCGCCAACATGGAAGCTACCCTGGTGCTGTTAACCGAGCACCAGTACAAATTCACGCCGCGGGACAACGGGCTCATGTTCGCCTATATCGGCCTGGTCATGGTCTTTGTCCAGGGCGGCTTGATCGGTCGCCTGGCCAGGCGCTTCGGCGAACAGAAGCTGGTCGTGCTCGGCTCATTGCTTGTTCTTTTGGGCCTAATCGGCACGCCGTCGGCTGCTTCGGTGCCCGTGTTGTACCTGGCGCTGGGGCTGCTCGCCGTTGGCTCCGGTATCAACAGCCCCGCCAACCAGAGCATCCTTTCGAGGCTGGCGCCAGCCGACGCGC
>DATNRD010000731.1:0-5136 GCA_036703665.1 Candidatus Obscuribacterales bacterium | reverse complement strand
CCCGGAGACCCGGAGTATCTGGGAGCCGACAGCGTGAAGCTTCTGAGGCTGGTCCGCGATTTCGTCAAGCAAGAAAAGTACAAGGTGTCCAATGTCGACGCGGTGGTAATCTGCGAGCGGCCTCGCCTGTCTCCTTACTTTGCGGAGATGCGCGAACGCCTGGGAGAGGCCATGGATATCTCCTGGGAGAAGGTAAGCGTCAAAGCCTCGACATATGAGGGGCTCGGTGCCATCGGCAGAGGCGAAGCGATTGCCGTGCAGGCGGTCGCGCTCCTGGAATAGAGATGCGGAACTTGGACATGACGAAAGATGCTCGAAGAAGTTTAGCAGCGCTCTTCTGCCTTTCAGCGGCGCTGCTGCCCTGTCAGCCCGGCGCAATCGCTCAGGGCACCGGCGGCAATACCACACTCAAGGGCAGGATCGAGCGCGACGTGGCCATGGCCGATCAGCTGCTGCAGAAAGGCAGATATGCCGATGCCGTCGATCTGTACAGGCAGGCGCTCAAGCGGAACCGGCGCAATGTAGGCGTTCTTGTCGGTCTTGGCACAGCCCTGGCCCGGCAGTTCAAGCTGGACGGAGCGGAGGAGCAGTTCGACAAGGCCCTGGCCATCGATCCCAAGAACGCCCTGGCGCGCAGCGGCAAAGCCACAGTCCTGCTGAACAGGCTTCAGTCCTCCTCTGCCACCATATTGAGGAACAAAGACCTGATTCTGGCTCAGGCAGAGGAAGAGTGTAAAAAGGCCATCGCTCTCGATCCGAACCTGGCCGAACCGCACCTGACGCTCGGGCTGGTCTACAAGGACCAGGGGCGGCTGACGGAGGCTGCCGGCGAGCTGGAAGCGGCCGCGAAGCTCGATCCCAAATCGACCGAGGCCCTCGTATCTCTTGGTCTGGTGAGGATGGCCCTGGGCGAGCTGGATAAAGCTCTGGAGAACTTCAAGCAGGCGATTGCCCTCAATCCCGGAAATTCCACTGCCCATTACGGCCTGGGTCGCGTGTACCTCAAGCAGGGGCAGCTGGATGAGGCGATTCGTGAACTGAACACGTCGCTCTACCAGTATCCGAACAGCGCGCCGGCTCGCGAGGCGCTCGGAGCTGCGTACGAGCTGCAGGGCAACACGGTGGCTGCGATCAAGGAATATCAGGAGTCAATCCGGATAAAACCCGAGAACCCGCTAGCATACGTGCGCATTGCCCAAATCCGGCAGAATCGTGGCGACCTCGAGCACTCGATTGCCGAATTGCGCTCGGGCCTGGAGCTGATGCCGGATAACCCTGAGCTGCACATGTGGGTGGCTAACCAGAGCCTCCAGCTCGGGAAGATTGATGATGCCATTCGGGAATACGGGACGGTGCTCAGTCTCGACAAGGGCAGCAAGGAGGCAGCCCGGGGACTGGCGCGGGCCTATACGATGCAGGCAAGCAGGCAAGCGGCGGCGGCTTTCCTCATGTCGAACGAATTCGAGAAAGCGGAACGCATGGTAGAGCAGGCGCTGCAGCTCTATCCCGATGATCTCGAACTGCGCCTGGCGCAGGCGAAGCTGAAAATACTGGCGGGCAAGCCGGTAAATCTCGATGCGCTGGGAAATCCTCAGACGGATGGCGAGCGCGTCGCCTATGCTGAGGCGCTTTTGGCGCAGAACCGGTTCAAGGAAGCCACCGAGCAGATGAACACCGTCATAGCGTCGGCAACCAAGGCCAAGCAGCTCGTGTCCGTGGCCGATTTGGCGTTTGCCATAAGGGATCTCGACAGCGCCGAAGCTGCTTACAGGAAGGCCCTCTCTTTGCCCGGGGCCGAAGAGCGTGCCCGCCGCGGGCTGGCCGCCGTTGCCGGCGCCAGGCGGTCAGCCGAGCAAGCGGTGCGGGCCGGTGATGATCTGGCCTGGCAAAAACAATACGGCAGCGCTGTCGACCAATATCGCGCCGCCATCTATGAGAACCCCCGGCTTGCCGCCGCCAGGCTGGGTCTGGCCAAGGTGCTCGAGAAATTGGGCACCGCCTGCGAGCGTGACCTTCGCAGTGCTCTCAAGCAATATCGAGCGTATCTCGATCTCGAGCCTGACCTGCCAGCCAAGCAGCGCGCCAAGCTCACGAAGCGGATGGAACAGCTCGACCAGCGCGCCCGCAAGCTCGCGCACAAAGACCGCCAGCGCGCCGGCAGGTAATTATCGTCCCGGCAGAAAAACCTGTGATGCGTGCCGCCATTATGCGTTTTCACCAGCGAAAGTGGTGATATTGTTCACCCCTGCAATCGTTCTGCCTCCACGTCATTATCCGCTCGATTTATGTCTCGGCAAATACTTTCACCATCGCAGGTGACACATAGCCGAGGATTGCTTTGCGCGTGACTACTCCGCATTTAAGGCATGCTAGCATTACAGCGCCTAAGGACCATCTGGATCTATCTTTGCTGCACCAATATCTGGCAAGGTAGGGTTGCAAATACTTGCGACTGATCGCGTGATAGGTCCAACGAAGAACATTGATAATGCCGTCAATTTTGATTGGCGCCTCCGCCGCTGGCGGGGACAAAGGCGTTTCCCCTCTATCGTCGCCAGCAACGACGGCAGCACGAGCGTACCTGTCGCCCGGCAGACGTTCTACAGCGCCGACCATCTCAAGCAGCATCAGCGCAGCAGACAATGCACCGGCAGCCATTCTTGTTTGGGCTTGAATAACATCGAAATGGGTTGGCTCCGCGGACAAAAGTTCATAAACCGACACCTCTTGCCCGCTTATAGCTGCGGACAGATCGTCGCTTATCGCAAGCGTAGGCGGCTTGCTGTCCAACTCTGGTTGTTCTGTACCTGCTGGCTGTCCGTTGCCAGGAAAGCAAGAATCGGTCTGGCGTGCTTGTCGACCGGTGTCGACGGCGGGCTGGTCAAATTCTTCTAGCTCCGTGCTCGGGGGGTGTCTTGCCGGTGTCTCACGGCTGCGTTTGCCGAATAACCGTGAAAACATGGATGATGCTACTTCAGTGCATAGCGTGTGCATTGCCTTGGTGATTGCTGCTGCAATCTTTTGAAATGCTGTCCAGGATGTGGAATACGCGATGCCGGCCAGAGCCCGGAACTGGTTAGAGTTGACATCGACGCCTTCTTCCAGCAGGAGGATCGCTGCGAGCCAAGGCTGGGCGCGTCTTATGCGATGAAAGAAAGTTCCTGCGGTGAACGACCACCGTTTTCCACATCGGTTACAGCAAACGCGTCGCTGGCCGTATGATGATTTGTTTACCTTCGTATGTCCACAGCGCGGGCATTGAATCGCGCCTGCCGCATAAGCTCGTCGGAACAGCTCTTCCATACAGTCCGGCTCAGCTGGAAAACGAGCCAGGAACCGCTCCCACGCCTCCAGAAGAGATTTCGGGAGGCGCCGTCCATTGTCGGGAGTGCCGTTTGGACTATTTTTTGCCATAGTCTGTACCTCCATATCGAACGGGTCGCTAATAAGGAAAACGACCAAAGAGGCAAAAGAGTTCAAATCGACGAAAACGCTGGTACTGTGGCGCATAAAGGGCGGCGCCTGCATGAGCTGCAGCAGTTGAAGCGATATCGTTTTAGCTGCTCCCGGATCAGTCGAATCCCCTGTGCTGTGTTGGTTTGTGCTCCAGCAGTTAAACCGATATCGTTTTACGTGCGGCGCGCACGATCCCCGCCTGGGCCGAGGCGCCCTCTCAAGAACTGCCTCACGGCCGATAAGTTAACAGCAAAGAGTTAACCTTTAAGGAAACGGACACATTAAGAGATGGAGACTCAGACGGAATCGTTCTTTCCTAGAGATGTAGATGATTTTCGCCCGGGCTGGTACGCGGCGAATCTCAAGGCAATGAGAGAGCCTTGTCTCTTCGGCTTGGGCAGTCCTGTTTCCAGGCTGATCGGTCGTTGTCTATGGCTAAGTAGCTTCAGAACCTCAATCTGTGTGCGTGTAGAACTCGATGCAGTGGGCACGTTGTTCGCGAAGGAAATCAGTTGCGATGCCTCGGAAAAGCCAGCAGAGTTGGTGAAGGACGTGCAAATAGCCATACCAGCAGCGCCTGCAGGCTGCATAGTGCAGATGCTTCAAACTATGGGCTTCTTTGAATTACCAACAAATGAAGAATTGCCGTATGGACTGGACGGAGAGCGGTGGATTTTTGAGGTTCTCGACAAGGGGCGGTACCACGTCGTCGATCGTTATTGTCCTGATGTGATGGAGCGAGATCGTCCATCGGTCGAGTTAGACGAATATTTGCTTACTCTTGCTGGTACCGGGTTCAGCAGTGAAGGAAAAGTAGCCAAAGGAGCTTGATGGTGAGATTAGCCTTTGGCTTTCTCTTTGCCTGCTGGCGCCAGCCGGGACAGCAACTCTGAGTTTTGCGCCTGAACGGCCTCAAGCTTGCCCCGGAGCTTGGCGGCGCCTCGCAAGCTCGGCACCTTCGCTCTGCCGCTCTTACCTCCCTGTCGGGTGTTCCAAACGCGGGCAGGATGCCCGCGCCACCAGGTTAAGTGAACGGTATTGTGCCTGGCCTGGCATGGGTATAGCACTACATGCGGCTCAGCAGCTCGAAGTATCTGGCGAACAGCTTCATACCGCCGGCGGCCTGGCCCCAGTCGTAGTTTTCGTTTATGGCGTGATAGCCATGCTCCGGCAGCGAAAGGCCGAGAAACACGATCGGTGCGCCCAGCACCTTGTTCATGCTCACCACCGCCCCGATTGAGCCCCCCTCCCGTATAAAGGCGGGCTCCTTGCCGAAGGCGTAGACCATCGCCTGCCTGGCAGCCTGCGCGTAAGGTCCGCTGTAGTCGCCCACATACGGGCGCAGGGAACCTTCCTTGATGACGTCTGCGTCCGGGCACCGCTCTTTTACGAATCGGGTGAACAGGTCGGCTATCCTTTCGGGGTCCTGATTCGGAACGAGGCGCATGCTCACCTTTGCTTCCGCCTCATGGGGAACGATCGTCTTTACGCCCGGTCCGGCATAACCGCCGACGATACCATGGACTTCGAAGGTAGGCAGTGCCCAGATGCGCTGTGCCGCGTCGCGCGCATCGTTCGTGCGCACGGATTTCAGCTCGTAGTCTTTGAGGAATCCATCAACGGTGAAGCCGGACTTTATGAAGCCGTCTACTTCCTCCTTGTCGGGCTGTTTGACGTCGT
>DATNRD010000730.1:0-3139 GCA_036703665.1 Candidatus Obscuribacterales bacterium | reverse complement strand
CGGCGCTCTCGCCTCGCTGTACCTCGTTGCCTGTAGCCAGAGAGCCTCCTTACGGAGGCTCTCTAACAGGAGGAAGGCGGAAGGAAACCTTTTATGCGGCTTGCAGTTGCACGTCGTAGGTCAGGCGGACGAAGTCGTATTCCACCCGGATGCATACCGTGTTGTCCGTGCTGAACTCGAGTCGGACCCTACCCAGGGTATTTGTGCTGTACTCTCTCCAGTGACGAGGAACCGAGACTATGACGTTTTCCGGGCCCCACTCTTCTACATATGCCTTCAATACCTGGCAAAGCTTTTCTTCATCGCGGGGATCTTGAAACATGCTCATTGTGCCTACCTACCTTCGTTGTCTGGGGCAGTGCCCCGTCCGTCCTGGATGATGGAAGTTTAAGGAGCGCCGGGTGTTAATACAATTGGGGGTTTTCCCACCAGCTTCGTAGTATTCCCACGTGATTTATGATGGGGTTGGTACTGGGAGCCCTGGCGCCCGCCGCCTGGCCGGAGGCTGGCCGCACACGCATGGACCTGGAACGCACGGCAAGTAGAAGAGGATGCGTCGCCTGCGGGCGCGAGTTCTCCGCCGAGGTGACCTGTTGCCCGGAGGACGGCACTGTGCTTACGCCGCTCGTGGAGCAGCCGGCCGCTGGCACGGTCATAGGGGACCGCTACGAGATCACCGGAGTTATTGCCGAAGGCGGCATGGGAACGATTTTTCGGGCCAGGCACCGGCTCATGAAGCGGACCGTGGCCATCAAGATGCTCCACCCACAGATGGTCTCGAGCGCCTCGACCTTGAAGCGCTTCCAGCAAGAGGCAGAAGCCGCCAGCTCCTTGAACCATCCGAATATCCTGACCGTCTTCGACTTCGGAATCTCAGATCAGGGCAAGCCCTATCTGGTCATGGACTACCTGGAGGGCACCAGCCTGGCTGCTTTGCTGGAGGCCGAGCGTCGCCTGCCCGTCGAAAGGAGCCTCAGGATCTTTGTCCAGGCGTGCGCCGCCCTGGCACACGCCCACCAGAAGGGCATCATTCATCGTGATTTGAAACCAGCCAACATAATGCTGGTCGAGCTGGACGGGCACCCGGACTTCGTCAAGCTTGTCGATTTCGGCATAGCCAAGCTGCTGGAGCCGGAAGAAGGCGAATCGGCCCAGCTGACAAAAACTGGCGAGGTGTTCGGCAGTCCGCTTTACATGAGCCCCGAGCAGTGCCTTGGCGAAGCGATCGACCGGCGCACGGACATCTACTCGCTCGGTTGCGTCATGTACCGGAGTTTGACCGGTGTCGCGCCGGCTGACGGTCGCGACGTCCTGGAGCTCATGTACAAGCACGCCAACGTCATGCCGGCCGGCTTCGCCGACGCCTGCCCGGAGCTTGCTCTGTCCGAAAAGCTCGAATCGGTGGTCTTTAAGGCACTGGCTAAGAAACCAGACGACCGGTACGAGTCTATGGAAGCGTTGAAAGCGGCTCTGGAATCGCTTGAGGAGTACCAGCCGAGCGGTCCGATACCGACCCTTGCCCCGCGCCTGACCTCTGAGATTCCGACATCAGGCGCTTCAACGACCGGAGCGGGCACAAAGCATGAGATTACCGCGCCTCAGATCCAGGGGCAGCAAGCCTCCACAGCGAAACCGCAGGCTGTCTCCCCGATTGCTTGCAGGGATGCGGGTAAAGACGAGCAAGCACGGTCAGGCTTACCCGAGGCACCACACTGGGTTCGAGAGCTTGGCCTGACGGCGGCAATCGAGGCGGCGATTGCTCTGCTTTCGCCCCTGGTTGCCGACCGCCGCCAACGATTGCTGATCCTGGGGTTGATTACGGTCCTGCTGGCGAGTGCTGTAATGGCTGGTCTTTACGCTCATTTGCCCTGGACCCAACGGGAGCCGGAGCCCGGTCTGTCCGGCCCGATCACGCCAGCGGGCAAACGCCCTGCACAGGAGGGGGTTGAAGGCCGGCCAGCGGTGAGGTCGGTCCCGGCGTCACCGCTGGGCGCCTCGGACGGCCCGGCGGGTGAGGCCGCCACACTGCCGCCCGGCGATCGGTCTGCCCAGGCACCGGACCCCAGCGCTCTGTTCGACCGATATATGAAAGCCGGGCAAGCCGCCTACGCCAGCGGTGACTACCGGGCAGCGCGACAAAACTTCCAGAACGCGCACGAACAAGCCGCGGATTTCGGACAGTGGGATCCCCGCTATGCCATGTCCCTGGAGTGGGTAGCAAGGGCTTATGCAAGCGAAGGCAGATTTGCCGAGGCGCGCAGCGCTCTCGATTGGGTGCTGCAATTCCGCAAAACGCGCTTCGGCGCGAGGTCTCCCCAGGTCGCACAAACCCTGCAAGACTTGAGCAACGTCGCCAGGCAACAGGGAGATGTGCGAGCAGCGCAAAAGTTCGAAGAAGAGGCGCATTCAGTCAGACAGCATGCTCATTCCAGGCACTGAGTCTTCCGCGTGCAGGACGAGCTGGTTTGTCAGAACCAATCCGCCGTGCACGCCAAGTGCCACCGGGATGATGCTGGAATTCCCCTAAGCATGCCGGGGGGCGGTCGATGTAACCGTGTATAAAGAGGCCGATGAACTTAAGACGCGCATGCTGCTGGCTGAGCAGCGAGAGGAATTCATGGGCATGCTCGCCCACGACCTCAAGAACCCGCTCATCGGCGCCGACCGCCTGTTGGAAATTCTCTGCGAGGGAACGCTGGGCGAACTAACACCTTCCCAGCTCGAAGTGCTCATAAAGCTCCGCCGCAGCAACGAGTCCATGCTGGACCTGGTGCAGGGGCACCGTTTACGGTCACCCTGCCCATCGATGGCCGCCGGCAGGATGAACGCGAATTGGTCGACGGCACGCCACCGCCCTAGTCGCCCATGCAGTGCCTGCGCCCGTGGGGGCAACCTTACCAGGTCCCTTCGAGAGGAACGCAAGGCATTTCTCATAGGCCCAGCCATCCTGTCAGGCACCACGGACGTGCGCTCGAGACATGAGTTTTTACGCGGCGCCGTGCTTATCCTCGAGCTTCTGCACGCGTTGTTCGAGCTTGTAGATGCGCTCGCTGTGGTCGAGGATGCTGCCGTTAATCGACCGAAGATAAACCGATAAGCCATCGAACCGCTTGTTCATGTCCTCGTGCAACGCGTCAAG
>DATNRD010000729.1:0-5862 GCA_036703665.1 Candidatus Obscuribacterales bacterium | reverse complement strand
CCGCGGAGCTTCCTGGCCGAGCCGTTGTTGGGTTCCATCTCGAGGGCGGCCTGCAACTGCTCGGCAGCCAGCGGCGGGCGGTCGGTTTTCAAATAGATGTCTGCCAGCGCGTACCTGGGTTTAGGCCAGTGCGGGAAACCTCTGATAATCTGCTCGTACTGCCCGATCGCCTCGTCGTATCGCCCTCTGGACGCCAGCTTCTCGGCAAAGTTGATGCGTACGTAGCGGCTGCGGGGGGCAAGCGCCACGGAACGCTTGAGGAGGCGGAAGCCGTCGTTTGAGAGCTCCTTGCCGGTCGCTTGCGACAGCACGTTGCCGGCCGCCATCAGTGCTACGACATCGTGCGGCCTGGCTTCAGCCAGAGTGTAAGCTTTCTGGAAAGCCTCTTCCACCTTGCCCTCTCGAAACAGGCAACAGGGCGGCATTGCCTCGGCTTTGTTCAGAACCTCGGGAAGATAGAGAATTTCTGCCTGTGTTCCGGCTGTTCCCTCCACCTCGCCGGGCAGGATCTCCTCCGGCTTGATTACGGTAAACGAGAAGGCGATTGTGGCTATTACGGCAAAGATAATCGCCGGAGAAAACAAAGTGTGCGCGAAGGCGCTCAGGTTAGCCTGCTGTAAGACGTTCAAGTGAACTTCTGCTCCTGTCCGACAGTTGCTTGAAGGCCAGGGCGAACGCCTCGAGGGCGGGCCTGGCCGGGACGTAGTGCTCGATTTGCTCTTTGGTTTTCTCCGCCAGTTCAAGGAGCCTAGTTAGATATAGTGACAGATCATGGTGATCGGCGCCCGCTCCGGAGAGCTTCTCGGCCTCCAGGGAGGCTACCAGGTCGACAAGCAGCCTCATGCTGAGGCTCCTGTCTCGGGGTGTCTCGTCGCTTTCCATGGCTGCCAACTCGTGCGCCCACTCGAGGGCCGCCGTCAATGCTTGCCAGCGGCCGGCTGCTTTTCCGCCGGAGACCTCCTTGGCCAGCCGTCCGGCCAGGGCTTTCTTCTCGGTTAGATCGAACCCGGCGGCGCGCGCCTCGGCAGGCAGCCAGAACCCGCCGGGGCAGGACTCTAGGACGGGAAGCACCTGGCAGCGGCTGACGATGGTGGCCAGGACATCTTCCTCATGCGGGGCAAACATGAGGAACAGGCAGCGGGGACCGGGCTCCTCTATGGTCTTCAACAGAGCATTGGCGGCCGGACGGTGGAAGATTGCTTCTGTCGCGTCAGGGACGACAACCACGCGCACGAACTGCGATGTCCTGGCAAGCTCGGCGGCCAGGCGGCGTGCGCTCTCCACAGGAACTTTCCCGGTGGCGCCCTCGCCGGAGAGGACCATAAACGCCTGCGGGTGCTGGTTGGAGGCAATCCACTGGCAATTGAGGCAGATGCCCAATGCCGTCGAGTCAACCTGGGGGCGCGGGCGCCCAGCGTTACCATCGAAATTCGCCCTGGAGTCGACGGCATTGAGGCAGATGCCCAATGTCGTCGAGTTAACCTGGGGGCGCGGGCGCCCAGCGTTACCATCGAAATTCGCTCTGGAGTCGACGGCATTGAGGCAGATGCCCTCTGCCGCCGGCTGCCTTATCAGGCACGAGCCGGAGCGGCGCTTGTCGTCGCGGCTGCAATTGAGATAGCCGGCCAGCTGGCTGGCGATAAGCCACTTGTCCGCCAGCCCGCGCCCGCTCAAAAGATAAGCATGCATCAGCCGATCGCGCTCGACGGCAGCCTCGATCAGCTTTAGAGCCGCGTTCTGGCGGGCAAACAGCGACGTGTGGAAGATCTTGCTCATCTTGCGATCCACCGAATGTGGTGACCTCAGCCACCGGGTGACAGGCCATCTACTCTAATCTACGTGGTTGATGCCCGGGACGGGAGGGCGGCTGGCTCCGGGGAGGATAAAATATCTTAATGTGCTGCCGCCACCGCAGGTGGCGTAGCGCGCCTGTCTACGCCAGCCTGTTTGACACCGGTTGGCAGGTGCCCTAGACTATTCCGGGTCAAAAACAGGACCGTTTTGCGGCTCCTGCGTCTGTAGTGCCTGGGACCGGAAAACAGGCAAAGGCACTGCGCGGTTTTTTCGCGTCGAATAAGGAAGTGTGAGGCTAGAACTTTGGCGAACGTAATTGTTGTAGGCGCTCAGTTTGGTGACGAGGGCAAAGCGAAGGTCACCGATCTCCTGTCGAAAAACGCCCATTTCGTGGTCCGCTATCAGGGCGGCTCGAACGCTGGTCATACGGTCGTGGTCGATGGTGAAACCTACAAGTTTCACCTTATCCCTTCCGGCATCCTTTATAAAGACACTGTCTGCATACTCGGTCCCGGCATGGTGATCGATCCCAGAGCCTTCATCGCCGAGCTGGAGAAACTCATGGAGCGCGGCATGGACGACTCGTGCCTGAAGGTTTCCACCACCGCGCACGTGACCATGCCCTACCACCTGGCCATAGATGCCGCCGAGGAAGACAGCCGCGGCTCGATGAAGATCGGCACCACCAAGCGTGGTATCGGCCCGACCTACGCCGACAAGTGCGATCGCATTGGCGTGCGCGTCGAGGACCTGCTCGATCCGGATGTTTTGAGGGCGAAACTGGACTGGATCGTGCCCAAGAAAAACATCATTCTGGAAAGGCTCTACAACCTGCCGCCGCAGGATCCCGATGCAATCTTCAAGGAATACGTGGAGTACGGCAAGCGCATGCGCAAGTACGTCTGCGACACGGCCGCGCTCATATTCAAGGCTATCCAGGAGCACAAGAACATACTCTTCGAAGGGGCGCAGGGTACCCTCCTCGATCTGGACCACGGCAGCTACCCGTTCGTGACCAGCTCCAGTCCGTCGGCGGGCGGCGCCTGCGTCGGGGCCGGCGTGGGCCCGACCATCATCGACCGCGTTATAGGCGTGTCCAAGGCCTATCAGACGCGCGTCGGCGAGGGACCCTTCCCCACCGAGCAGTTCGGTGAGATTGGCGAAAAGCTGCGCCAGACAGGAACCGCCTGGGCGGAGGTGGGCGTGACCACCGGCAGGCCGCGCCGCTGCGGCTGGCTGGATTGCGTTCTCGGGCGCTACGCCGTGCGCATAAACGGGCTCGATTGCCTGGCCATCACCAAGCTCGACGTTCTTGATGGTTTCGACGAGATCAAAGTCTGCGTCGCCTACCGAGACCGCAAGACAGGTGAAACGCATACCGACCTGCCCAGCATGGCCGGCGCCTTTGCGCGCATGGAGCCCATTTACGAGAGCTTCCCCGGCTGGCAGCGCTCGACCATGGAATGCCGCAGCTATGCCGATCTACCCGCGGCGGCGCAGCGCTACCTCAACTTCATAGCCGAACAGCTCGATGTGCCGGTGGCCATCGTCAGCGTCGGACCCAAGCGCGATCAGACCATCGTCATCGAGGATCCCATTCACGGACCCAAGCGAGTGCTCACGCACACTACACAGGCGTAGCGCTGCCCCAACGGCGCGCCAGAGGTGAATTCCTGGAGCGCCGCCATCTTGATGCTGCTTGCCATCGCATGTCACGGCCTGCGGGCAGGTCCGTTGCCTCGTTCTTCTGTCCTTCTGAGGCAGGGCAGAATGACAAGGAGGCGATAGCAGCGGGTGTGGACATTAAATCGACGAACATATTCAGTGACAGCCGTGATCAGCACAGCCGATGCGCTTCGCGCATCGTGCCTACTTAGCGTGCTAGCGCGCGCGGGGCGGGCGGGACGCCCGCGCTCCCAGGGGATTCGCGTACGCACTTCACTGAACATGTACAAATCGACAGCATCTGGAAGCCGGCGCTCCCAGGGCAGCACATACGTGAGGTAAACAGTGTTGGCGGCAGGCGGGCGCCGGCTGCCTCGGAGATTTACTCCTGGGAAGAGCGGCGGCGCTTGGAGGGGCTCTTGCGGCCTTCCTCTTCCGAGCCGGTCAGCGCCTCTTCCAGGGCGTTCAACCGCTCCAGCAACTCATCGAGGTCGTCCCGTGTCAAAAGACCGAGTTCCTTAGCTGCTTTTTTCATGGAAGACTGCACCTTTGAGGAGGCAGTCTTGGAAAAATCGTTGGTGCGCTTGGCGGCTTCGTCCTGGAGGTTGCGCAGGAAGTTCTGCACCGACTCGGCTTTCACCTTGCCCTTGGACTCGAGATCGTCCAGCAGATCGTGACCCACCTTGACCAGATCATCCATGGCTTCCCTGACAGCGGTCTTTACGCGGTCGACGTTGGTGGTCGCTCCGACGCCGGTCAACACCGCTTTTTTCAGTAATTTCGTACGTTCGCTCATCGGCTTTCTCCGTGACAAAGATGTTTCCTGATTTTAGTCAGCCAGCGCGGTATCCGCCAAAGATTTACAAAGGATCAAGAAAATCTTTTACACAGCGGTGTCCGCTCAACACAGAATTGCAGCGCCGAGCGGACTTTGGCGGGAGCTGTCGCTTGGCGCCGCTGGGGATCTTAGAGCGGCCGGTTTTATAAAATGACCAGTGTTGGCTGTCGACCTGGAGGAATCCTCTTGTTTTTTGCTACCGGCCGGGCGCCACTGGTGCCCGGGCTCTTGACTTGGTTCGTGCTGCTCGTGTTCTTGCTGGCGGCAGGCAGCATCCCGCCGGGGTTCACCCAAGCCTCACAGTCGAGCCGCCCCAAACTCGTGGTGCTTTTGGTTGCCGACCAGTTCAGCTTCGACTACTTCTCGCGCTATCAAGACAAGTTTGGTGCCGGCGGCTTCCGCTTCCTGCTGGAGCACGGAGCCAATTTCACCGCCTGCCGCTACCAGCAGGCTACTACGCATACGGCCAATGGTCACTCGATTATCGCAACCGGCGCCTATCCCTGGGCGACAGGGGTGGTGGCCAACGACTGGTTCGACCGGCGCAAAAAGCAGCAGGTGACAGCCGTCGCCGACGACACCTTCCAGCTGGTCGGCGCCAACGGACCGGGTGCCGGCACGAAATCCATGCTGGGCACCACCATTGGTGACCAGATGAAGCTGGCCAGCAACGGGCGCAGCAAGGTGATCACCGTGGCTCTAAAGGATCGAGCGGCTTTGCCGCTGGCCGGGCGCCTGGCCAACGCCGCCTACTGGTGGGATATGCGCACGGGCGCGTTCGTGACCTCCTCCCAGTACGGGCGCGAGCTGCCGGGCTGGGTCAAGACGTTCAACGACCAGCACTATGCCGATCGCTACTTCGGCAAGCCCTGGCAGCGCTTCCTGCCGGAGAACCAGTACACGGCATCCACCCGTGACGACTATTCCTGGGAGCGGCCGATCCCGGGAGACGGGCGCCAGTTCCCTCATGTGATAACGGGCGGCGCAGCCGGCCCGGGCGAGCAGTTCTACAGTGTCTTTGCCATGACTCCCTGGGCCAATCAGATGGTTGCCGACTTCGCCCGGGAGGCGATCGAAAGGGAGAACCTCGGGCAGCGTGCCGAGTCGGATTTTCTGGCAGTGAGCTTCTCGGCCGGCGACTACCTCGGGCACGCCTTCGGCCCGTACAGCCAGGAAATCGAGGATCTGGTTCTCAGGCTGGACCAGACCCTGGCCAGCCTTTTCCAGTACCTGGATCAAAAGGTCGGGCTGGACAAGTGCTTGATTGTGCTTACATCGGACCACGCCATCATGCCGATCCCCGAGTTCCTCAAGGAGCGCGGGCTGGATGCCGGGCGCATAGATCCCAAGGCGTTTCGCAGCCTGCTGGATTCGGCGCTCGACTCGCGCCTGGGTGCAGATGACTGGATACAGTCCTTTGAACCCCCCAACCTCTACCTCAATCTCGATGCCATAGACAAGCAGAAGTACAGGCAGCCCGATGTGGAGGCGCTGGCCGCCAAGCTGGCCAGGTCGGTGCCTGGAGTAGGGGACGTGTATACGGCGGTGCAGTTCTTCCTCAATCA
>DATNRD010000728.1:0-8034 GCA_036703665.1 Candidatus Obscuribacterales bacterium | reverse complement strand
GCGAGCTGACCGCCGATCTCAGCCGCCTGGAAAAGGAGATATTCGAGCTGGCCGGGCATCCGTTCAACATCAACTCCACGCAGCAGCTCCAGAAGGTGCTCTTCGAGGAACTGTCGCTGCCGGTCAAGACGCGCACGAAGTCCGGCTATTCGACCGACGCCTCGGTGCTCGAGTCTTTGCGTGCCCGCCATCCGATTGTTGGCAAAATCCTGGACTATCGCCAGCTTTCCAAACTGCGCTCCACGTACGTCGAGGCGCTTGCCAGGCAGGTTTCGCCGCGCGACGGCAGGCTGCACGGCGAGTTCAATCAGACTGGCACCAGCACCGGGCGATTGTCCAGCTCCAATCCAAACCTGCAGAATATCCCGATCCGCACCGACATCGGGCGCCGCATAAGACGTGCCTTCATCCCCGGGGATCCCTCCTGCGTTCTTTTATCGGCGGACTACTCGCAGATCGAGCTCAGGCTGCTTGCCCACATGTCGGGCGACGAAACGCTCATAGATGCCTTCAACAAGGACCAGGACGTGCACGCGCGCACGGCCATGGAGATCTTCGATCTCCCCCTGTCGGAGGTGACCTCCGACAGGCGCCGCATCGGCAAGACCATCAATTTCTCGCTCATTTACCAGCAGGGCGCCTACTCCACGGGGGTGGATCTGGGCATCTCGACACGCGAGGCGCAAGCGTTCATCGACAAGTACTTCAGCCGCTACCCGCGGGTGAGGGAGTTCATGAACAAGACAATCGAGCAGGCCCGGGTAACGGGGTACGTAAAGACGCTTTGGGGGCGCCGGCGCTATTTCAGCCATCTTGCCGACCGCAACGAGGCTGTCAGGCGCGCCGACGAGCGTGCTGCCTGCAATGCCCCGTTGCAGGGCAGCGCCGCCGATCTAATCAAGCTGGCCATGATAAAGCTGGCCGGCAGCCTCAAGGAGCGGGGCCTGTCGGGCAGGCTCATCTTGCAGGTGCATGACGAGCTGGTTCTGGAAGTGCCCAGGGATGAGCTGGAGGAGACCCGCAACCTGGTGGTGGAGGCGATGAGCCTGGGGCAGCCGCTTACGGTGCCGCTGCGCGTGGATGTAGGCGTGGGCGCTACCTGGATGGATCTGGAGTGATGATTAATTGAATCTTATCCGACCCGGCTTGCCTGGCGGCGTGTACAGAAAAATACGCCGGTGGCAGCGCACAGGCCTATTGGGAAACCCCAAAAAAGCTGCAGATATCCTGTCAGTAAGCTCTTGTGCACCTGAATCCGGTTTGAGATTTGTTAGAAGTGGGTAAAAAACATAAGTCGGCTACGTCAAGCGCTCGCGCCGACCAGGCATTATTTTGTGGCGTTGGGAAATGGCTGAAGGAGCAAGCGTTCATGACTGAAGGCGATGCAAGCAAGGCCGTAAGAGAGACAGCACAAGCTACCAGCAAGTTGAGCGAAGCGAACGGCCGGGGCTCCGGGCAGAGGGAGCTGGATGTCACGACTCGGACATTGCATGTGCGTTATATAGTTGCCGGCAACCCGAATACCCCCAAAGAAGTTCTGGCAAAACTGGCTACGGATGTGTTGGAGAATATCCGGCGCCGTGTGGCTGAGAATCCTCGTACTCCCGTTTCGACGCTGGTTCAGTTGGCCTCTGATCCGAGTGTCGATGTGCGCCTCAGTGTGGCGGAGAACCCCAATACCCCGCCGGCGGTGCTCGAGCGCCTGGCCGCAGACGACAACGTCGATGTGCGTTACGGCGTGGCAGAAAACCCGTACATTCCTGCTCACATACTGCAAAGGCTGGCCGAAGACGACAACCCCTATGTCGCGTGCCGGGCCCAGAAGACTCTGCAGATAGTCTCCTCTGTCTCTTGACGCGGAGGAGCCACCGGAGCGGCGACGGAGCCTTGATCGCAAGCTGGAGCGAGGCAACGACGGCGACGCCGTCGGCCGCCGAGCGTCTTGACGAGCGGAGGAGGAGGATTGGGCTGGGGAGCCCAATCCGACGACGGAGCGCTTAAGTATGATCTGCCCGGGCCAGCTTGCTGTGGCGTATGCCGTACAAAAAGTAGATGACCAGCCCGACCGGGCAGGTGATCATGTAGACCTTCAGGACCAGCGGGTTGAGATTGAGTGCCAGCACCAGGCAGCCTGCCGCCCCGGCCAACGCCGCCAGCGGATGCACGAGCTTCAGGCGCAGAGCGCCCAGGCACACGAAGATGAAGGCCACCAGCGTGCCCAGCACCATGATGTTGGCCACATCGCCGAAAGGCACCAGCGCCGCAGTCGAGCCAACGACGATGCCGTTTATGATCAGTCCCACGACCGGGTTGCCCTTGTTGGTCTTCTCGAAGACAGGCGGTAGCAGTCCGTCCTCGGCCATGTTGCGGAAGATTCTCGGCCCGCCCATGGAGAGCACCAGAAGAACATTAAAAATGCCGATCACCGCTCCTGCCGCTATCAGTTGCCCGGCCCAGGTCTCGCCTGCGTTAACGAGCAGATTGGCCAACGGTGCTGCTGCCTCGGTGCCGACAAACAGCGGGTTCGGCCGGTTCGGATCGCCGTCGAAAAATGCTGGTGCCATGCCGGTGGCGATGGCCATGACGACGACGTACAGTACGGCCACCAGGCTGATGCAGAGGTAGGTCGAAATTCTCGTATCGCGCAGACTCTTCGATTCGCGGGCAAACGTGTAAAGGGCGTCGAAGCCCACATAGGGAAACACGGCCAGGGCCGCTCCCTGCAGGATTCCTTCGACGCCCTTGGGCATGAAGTGCTGCCAGTTGACCGGGTTGACGTGCTTGAGTCCGGCAAACATGAACATGGCCAGCAGCGCCGTCTTGAGGCACACCAGAAGGAAGTTGAGCTTGGCTGACTTGGAGACGCCGCCGAATATGCAGATGAGCGTGACGGCAACGACGGCGGAAAGCGCCACGATGTTGATGCCGAAGTGGTACTGCCCGTTTGTATAGGAGGGACCGGCCAGGAAGGCAGGCAACTGGTAATTGAGGGCCCTCTTCAGGTACTCGCTCCAGCCGATGGCCACTGCCGAGGCCCCGAAGCTGTACTCAAGGAAAAGGCCGAAGGCGACGATCCAGGCGAAGACCTCGCCGATGGAATGATAGACGTAGCTGTACGCGGAAACGCCGTGCGGCACCACTCGTGCGAATCGTTCGTAGCAGATGCCGACGAAGAGGAAGACGAAGCCGGTTATGACAAACGAGAGGATTCCCGCCGGCCCGGCCTTTTGCGCAATCATACCGGGCATGACGAAGATGCCAGCACCGATGGTGGCACCTATGCCCATGGCAGTCATCATCAGCCAGCCCAGGTGTTTGGGGGTGTCGTGGTTGGCAAATCCTTCCGGGATCGCCGGGGTTCGGCGCATGAGTGACGCTAATGTCGTATTCACTGCTTCGGGTCGGTGTAATTGAGATCGTTGTTCCAGTCTCAGCATGACGGGCCGGCTCCTGCCTGGATGGCGTGAGGCTAACAAAAATAAACTGAAGAGGCGCGGCACCAGTTCGTAAAGATGCTAGCATAGCGAATCAAAAACTTCAGTACGAGGGTCCTGTATGAAGATGCAAAGAGCTGCCGTCGTCGGCGCCGGCGCTATGGGAAGCGGAATTGCGCAGGTCTTGAGCCAGGCCGGCATCGAGGTTCTTTTGAAGGACGTCAACCAGGAGTACGTGGACAAGGGGTTGGCGAATATCAAGAGAATGTACGACTCGCGGGTGAGAAAGGAAATCCTGACGCAGGCCGAGGCCGACTATCTCTTCGGCATGGTGCGCGGCACCACGAGCTATGACGGCTTTGAAAATGTGGACATAGTGATCGAGGCGGCGCTCGAGCAGATTGACACGAAGCTGGAAATCTTCCGCCAGCTCGATGAGGTATGTCCGACCCGCGCCATTCTGGCAACCAACACCTCGGCTCTCTCGATATCGGAGATTGCTGCTGCCACCAGGCGCCCGCATCTGGTTGTGGGCATGCACTTTTTCAACCCGGCGCAGACAATGAAGCTGGTGGAGGTCATCCCCGGACTGAAGACGGCTCCCGAGACGACCGAGGCCGCCATGCAGCTCTGCCGCGAGCTGCACAAAATCCCGGTGCGCGTTAAGGAATGCCCGGGCTTTCTGGTCAACCGCCTGCTTTTCCCGTACATGAACGAGGCACTGTACGTTCTGCAGGAGGGTCTGGCCTCGGCCGAGGAGATCGATCAGAAGGTGGTGCAGTACGGGCTGCCCATGGGACCTTTCACGCTCTTCGATATGACCGGCATCGACGTGTGCAGCCATGTCAACGAGTTCCTCTACCAGCAGTACGGTCCGCGCTTCCAGCCGGCCAGGGTTCTCAGCCTCATGGTGGAGAACAAGTTCTTCGGTCAGAAGACCGGGGCCGGTTTCTACATGCATCCGCAAGGCCAGCCCGCCGGCAAGGACGCCGCCAGGGAGCTCAATGCCGAGTTGCCCAGGCTGCTCGCCGCCGCGCGTCCGGGCAGTCCGGCGGTGACAACGGCGCGCCCGTTCGATGTCTACCGCCTGATTCTGCCCATGCTGAACGAGGCGATCTATGCCATCCAGGAGCACGTCGTGGAAGCCGGCGACGTGGACGTGGCAATGGAGTGGGGATGCGGCATGAGCAAAGGGCTGCTCACGCTCGCTGAAGAAAAGGGGCTCGACTGGTGCTTGAAGGAACTCACCGCGTACCATCAGGCCTATGGCGAGCGGTTCCGTCCGTCGTGGCTGCTGCGCAAGCTGGTCAAGGCTGGAATTCACGACTTCTCGGAATTGGAGACCGCACCGGTTGCGGTGCGGTAAGCCGAGCGCATTCCCGGACTGAGCCATGATTAAGTGGATCGGCACATTCCTGCTCATCTGGTTCATCTATCACGTGCGCGCGGTCTTTCCACCCTTCGTCGTCGGTGGCATACTGGCCTATCTGCTCCTGCCGCTGGTCAATTACCTGTCCGGCGTCCTGAAATTGAAGCGCGGGCACGTGGTCGGCCTCGTGTACCTGAGCTTCGCCGTCACCGTCGGCGCTCTTTGCTGGCTCTTTTTCCCGGTGGTGGCGGATCAGTTCGTGCAGCTCACCTCCAACCGGCAAGACATCGTGCGCAAGGTAGTGGAGCAGGCGGTCAGCAGTTTCCACTGGCAGCTGGATGTCGAGGCCACCACGCAGCAGGTACTGCACAGTCTGGAAGAGAGCCTGGGCACACCGGGCGAGATTGTCCACCTGGGACAGCTGGTTGGGCACGGGTTTCTGTCTGTGCTCGTCTGTGTGGTGTCATCCATCTACTTCATAATCGACAGCGAGCGCGTCGGGCAGTTTTGTCTGCGCTTCGTGCCTGACAAGCGGCGGGCGACGGTGGTGAACCTCTCCGGGCAGATGAATGTGATTTTGAGCCGCTACGTGCGCGGGCAGCTGGTGCTCATTGTCATTATGTCGACGGTGGCCTGGCTGTTTCTCCACTACTTCGTGCACATGAAGTATGCCTTGCTGATTGCTATAGTGAGCGGCTTTCTGGAGATCATCCCGGTGCTCGGTCCAATCCTGGCAACCTCCATCGCGACGCTGGTCGGCTTTGCGCAGTTCGGGCCCGGGGTGGCGCTGGGAATTATCGTCTTTTACACGCTGGCGCGTTGGACGGAAGACTACCTGGTCATCCCCAAAGTAATTGGCCACGCCGTCCACCTGCACCCGCTGGTGGTTATCTTTGCCGTGCTGGTAGGGGAGGTGATGGCAGGGGCGCTGGGGATGCTCATCGCCATTCCGGTGGCTGCCTCGGTCAAGGTCATCCTCGATTTCACGCATCCTGAGTCGCCGCCGGAATTGGAGATTGTTCCGGAAGGCGCCAAGCAGACCTGAGCGCAGGGCAAGGTTGCACAGGAGACTTTGAGGGCACTGCCGGATGCCGGGGGCAGGGCAGTGGATCAAGATATGCGCTGGCCTCCGGTATTGCCTGTAGCCGGCACCGGCGCAAGGGGAGTCCGACAGTCCCGTCTTTCCGTCGTGCCAGAGCGTGGTGTGGCATGCTCGAGACGGCGTAGGCATCCGGAGCTTGATGCCGCTCATTTCTTGGCAAGCGCGTTTGCTCGTCGTTGTTTGCTTTGCTTCCCTTCTTTGCGGTCGCGCAGGAGAGACAAGTAGATGCCGGCTGCGAGAACGAGCACCACGGCGGCCAGCGTGTAGAGATGGATGTTGGGTATGTGGTGAAGGATGTCCTTGAGGAGCATCTTGACACCGATCAAGCAGAGCAGCAGCGAGAGCGCGTGCTTCAGGTAATAAAAGCGGGTGAGCCCGCCAGCTAGAGCAAAGTAGAGGGAACGCAAGCCCAGGATGGCGAAGACGTTGCTGGTGAAGATGAGAAACGGCTCTTCGGTAATGGCAAATATGGCTGGAATCGAGTCCACCGCGAAGATCAAATCGGTCACCTCGATCACCGCAAGCGCGACGGCCAGAGGGGTGAGCATGAGCTTCCCCTCTCTGCGCACGAGAAAGTGCCCGTGTGTCAACTCATGAGTAATTGGGAAGAATCTGCTCAAAACTCCGGCGATGGCTTTAGGACTTTCAGGCGGCTCTTTTTCCCTGGAGACAAACATGCGCCCGGCCGAGATGAGCAACAGCACGCCGAAGAGGTACACCACCCAGTGAAAGTGGGACACCAGGGCAGCTCCTCCGATAATCATGAGACCGCGCATGACGATTGCTCCGAAGATGCCCCAGAACAGCACCTTGTGCTGATAGGCCGCCGGCACCGCGAAGGACGACATGACCATGGCGATGACAAAGACGTTGTCGGCGCTCAGCGACTCTTCGACCAGGTAGCCGGTAAGGTACAAGGTGGCCGCGTTCCAGCCGTCTGGTTCGCTATCAGGCAGGTCGAACCCCCACCAGTGATTTTCGTAAGTGAAAAAGACAAAAACGCAGAACAGAAGCGAAAGGCTGACCCAAATGCCTGTCCAGAGGAGCGCCTGCTTGGGGGTGATGACCTCTGCCCTGCGGTGGAAGACGCCCAGGTCGAGCGCCAGCATAATCACCACAAAAACCAGGAATCCAATCAGAACGCCGTACATGCTCTCGTGACCCCGTTCGACCTGCCGAGCGCGTCACTCTTTTCATATAAGATGGCTGGGCAGGCGGTTAGTTCCTGCCGGCGCCCGGAGCATTGCCAAACTGTTGCGATCTCGCCCCACGGCGCGTACGAGGTTTCCGGTGCCTGCTTACGGCTGGTGTCCGGTGGTGAGGAGATAGGCAATCGTTGCTATGTAAGCAAAAACGCCGCACATGAGATGCTCAGGCTTGAGGGCCGCCTTCTTGATCAGGTAAAGGTGCATTGAGGCGATAGCGATGGCCACCAGAGCGGTGGCGACCGTTCCCGCCGTGAGCTTCCACGACGTGAAGGCCACGCCGAAGGCGACCGGGAAGCAACTCTGGAACACCAGCGCTCCCGTGACGTTGCCCAGCGCCAGCGTGTCCTTGCCGTTGCGAGCCCAGAGGACGCTGTTGATCTTCTCGGGCAGCTCGGTGGCAATCGGCGCCACGACGAGCGACAACACGACCGGCGCCATGCCCAGGTCGATGGCGAGGTTTTCGACATGATCGACGAAAATGTAAGCACCGCCTATGATACCGGCCAGTCCGACTATCACCTGCGACGCGATGAATCTCAACATCGTCGGCTCGCGGTTCAATATCCTGGCAAAATGCAGATGCTCAGGCGCGTCTCCTACCTCGCCCTCATGGGTGAGCGTGCGATGGAGATAAAGGGCGTAGCAACCGAGCAAGAGCAGGGCTATGAGCCACCGTACCGGTGGGATGTCGGCGGCGGCGGCGGCAACGACTGCCAGCGTGTAACCGGCGATAAAGAAGCTCAGGTCGCGCCCGATGATGGTCGGGTTGATGTTCGGTCCCGGGCGGCGCCGACCCTTGCGCGCGTAATACCAGATCGTCCAGCCGCAAAGGGCCAGGGTAAGCGTGCTCAACATGAACGGTGCCCCGGCAATGGCGCCGATGCCGACATCCTGGCCGTGGCGACCGCCGAAAAAGAGCAC
>DATNRD010000727.1:0-6370 GCA_036703665.1 Candidatus Obscuribacterales bacterium | reverse complement strand
TGTCCGATGCCATTGCCGGCCGCGGGTTGTGGTTCTAGATGAGCTAGCCGGTGCTAAACTCGGCATCCGCATCGGCAGGGGCCGCGTCAGGTCTGGAGCAATGCAAGGCTGGCTTGCCTGAAGCCGGCTGAGGTGAAAGCTCCTGGTGCTAATAGCCTCTGCTTGGGCTTGTGCAGCCACTGGTCAGCGGGATTTCGACAATTTGTGCCCCTATGTCAGGCTCACCTGACCAGCACGCCGCCGGTATTCTCGATGTCCTGCTCCAGGGCCTGCATTTTGGCCTTTTCTTCACTGCTGTGGTCTTTGATCCAGTCGCCGATTGTGTCGATGACAGCCGCGCGGATGTAGGAAGTCTCCAGTTGGAGGTGTCCGAAACGGCCGAGCCAGCGGAGGGTCTGGTCAGTCGAAGGAATTGTATACATGAGGGTGGTCACATCCTTCGGCACAACGCACTTGTCTCCGCCCCCCTGAAGAATGAGAACCGGCAGGCCGGGCTCGACAGACTTGCCCCACTTCGAGATCTTGGTGACAAATTCGTCGGTGGCGATTAGATCGAGCAGGCTGACTTTCTTGAGGATCAGCGGATCGTCCAGCATTTCCTGAACGACGTCGGGACGCGGCGATACCAACTGTGTGATGAACGAGTGGAGGTCGACCATATGGTGTGGGGACACGACCGCCTTGACGCCCTGCTTTATGTCGCTGGGGCGTGCATACATTGCCGGGTTGACCTTCACAGCCGGTGCGGAAAGGATCATTCCAGAAACAAGCTCGGGGTGCTCTCCGGCCAGGCGCACGCAGAACGTGCAGCCGAGGCTTTCCCCAAGTACGAGCAACGGCACATCAGGATAGCGGGATTTGATCAACTGTGCTAGCTTGACGATGTCGAGATAACTCTTCTCGTGATTTATCTTGCGCTTGTCGTCGCCGGGTTCGCTGAACTGCTTCAAGTCATCGAAGCGGCAGCGTCCGAATCCGCGCATATCCAATGAGACAAAGCCATAGCCGTGCAAGGCGGCAGTGCGCGCCAAGACGCGATACCTGCGACCGTGCAGGGTCAGGCCGTGGATGCCCAGAACAATCGCCTGCGGCGGTCTGTCTGCCGGCATCCATTCGTAAGTGGGCAACTTCAGATCGGTCGTGAGCGGGCCGTCTTCGATGTACGTGTACTTAGCCGAGACTTCCGGCCTTAGAGACTCGCCCATCTTGGATGGTATGGTCTGCTCCAGCGCGTAACCAGGAACTGCCGGCCATATGCATGGCGCGATCGCCAGGAGGCCCGCAAGAAAGTGTGCCCGAAAAAGACGATACATGGAAAACCTGCTTTGGAGTGGTGACGCTGGCTGCGATCCATGCGCTGATCGCTGCCCCTGAGCGCTACAGTAACGTTCTTCCTGGCAGGACGCAATGACGGGGGGCGAAATTTTGCTTAAACTTCCACGTCTTCGTAGTCTTTTGGCAGCACGATTGGCCGGACGTCGCGCTGGCGGTCCCAGCCAGGGCGGTCGCTTTCGCTTCCCCTGGTGCCGAAGTTCACCTGGCGATACTCCCAGAGGGCATACCGGGCCAGTCTGTTGTCCTCGATGATGTCACCGAGGTACCAGCCGTGTTTGTCCAGGAACACCCCCAGCTCCTCTGACCACCTGCCGGCGAATCTGCCTTCGGGTGTATAGATCAGCCCATGATGCTCTGTTGCGATATGACGGCCCTTGCTGTTGTACAGGTGTCGCTCAGGGGATTCTTTACGGCTGCCTTCAGCTGCTGACACGCTGGGGGCGGTCCGGAGGCGTTCGTCGTTTGCTCGAGCGGATTGTTGGGAGGCAACGGAGCCAGCAGCGCCCAGCGTTTCTCGCAGTGCTCTGGCGCCCTCCTCATACCTGTCGGCGTCGGCAATCCTTCCTGCCTGGCGAAGTGCCGCGATGTAAAGCTCAATCTTGTTCAATACTTCCAGGTGTTGAGGACCGTGCTTAGCATAAGCTTGCTTGAGCGCAAGCGCCGCGGATTCTACTGCGGCGGTAACCGATGTTTGATTGTTCGATTCTTCAGGCATGCAGGCGTTATGCCTCGCAGGGACGCGTTCGATGTATCCATCTCAGCTTCTTAGATTCTGCCACATTTTCGGGCGGTTCTCGTATGGTGCCGCTTGCCTTTCGGCGTGATTCGGAAGCCACCGAGATCCCATGCCTGGGTGATGTCCTGCGATCAGTGCGGTGGTAGGATCGGATGCATGACCTGGAAGCAGTTCGCCACTCTCCTTGCTATCTCGATGTCTTGTTGTTGTACATCGTGGCCGGCAGGGTCGCAGCCGGCTGGATATCAATCACCATATTCACTGGCCTTTACGGTCCCAGTGGAGCAGCTTGTGGCCGTGGACTACAGCTTCCCGCGCAACGACTTCAGGCAGGAGTCTGACATTCCGTACCAAGAGTGGTATTCCGAGTCTACGCGCCAGCGCTACAGGTCATGGGGCCCGAAGTCCAGGCAGTATCCTCCGCTGCCTCAAGGCGGAAACATGGACGCAGCCTGGATGCGGCAGCGACTGCTGGCTGTTGCTCAACGCATGATCGGCCTGCCGTATCAGCATCACCACATTCCGGATTGGGAGCCGCCTTCGGATTGGCCGTGGAAGCAGGTTGCGTTTGGAAGGCAATCCAAGGGACTGGACTGCAGTAACTTCAGTTCGTGGCTCTACAACTACGGGTTGGGAATAAAGCTGATGACAAAGGTCGACGAGCAAGCTGCGGCAGTGGAAGTTCCCGGGCCCGGCGGCACCGGAACAGTTCAGCTCGAGGTCATCTACGATGACAGTGGCTATGATGGTCTGGTACGGAAGCTGAAGGCGGGCGACCTGCTTTACATCAAAAACAAACAAGGCGAGATAAGTCATGTCATCATGTGGGTGGGCGAGTATGGTCGGGCGCCGGACGGGGCACCGCTCATCGTTGACTGCACTGACACGGAGCGCAGGGACTGTAAGGGCAATGCCATACCTCAGGGAGTCCAGCTGCGGCCGTTTCTTCCCAACAGCTGGTATTACAAGAGCTTTTCGCACGCCCACCGCATTATCCAGTAGTCTCCAGTCAGGCGTACGGACGTTTGGCTGCAAGCCGCTGTGCGGTGGCAAGCGCCTACCGGCTCAATAGCGCCGGAGCGCTGCGCGGAGACAATTAATACGGCCTGCCGGGAGTTTTTCGACCTGTACCTGAAAGGCAAGGCGGCATCTGCAGGCAAATCAGGTGACGTTAAGGCGCACCAATAGCCGTTTAGAAGCCTCTCTGTCAGCACGGGGATCCGTACGGGCAGCCGCCAGCCGCTATACGTCTATCAAGTCATTGCTTTTGCGGAGCGAACGTATTACATCATGCAGGGTCAGGTCGCCCGGCAGCACCACGCCAATTACGCCCCCACTTTCTGGGCAACCGCCCGCTCTTTCCGTCTGAAACCGTAACACTGAGCTGAAGACCCTTATGGGTGCCACTTCGAGACACCATAAGGTGCGTGCATGCGCCCCAGACCAATGGTGGAGGCGGCGAGAATGGCAACCGGGGCAATTCTCAATAAGGCCGGGTAAGCACTTTTGGCACCGGGCTCACCGCCAGCTTAAATGCACGTCCAAGAGTTTAGCAGATGAACTTTTTATTCGACAGAATCGTATAAATGATAGATATGCCGCTGCACTCCGATCGCGTGCTTCGGGCTTGATACGGAACCTCAAATCGCTATGATCAGTGTCATGCGTGAGATAGTTGGACCGATTACTGTAGCCGAGATTGCCGCCGCGGCCGGCACCACACAAGAGCCGAGGGCAAACGGCAAATACCGCTCGCCGCTAAGATATCCCGGAGGGAAACAGAAGGCTATCGAACAGATAGCCAAGATGTTTCCGCGCTCCGCGAAGGAGTACCGGGAGCCGCTCGTCGGCGGAGGCAGCGTCTACTTCCACGCGAGAACGGTAAATTTTGCCGAGCGGTACTGGATTAATGACAAGTTTAAGGAGCTCGTTTCCTTTTGGCGGGCTGTCCAGGACCCAGATACATGCACTGGGTTGATGAAGGAACTTGAGAAGCTCCGGTCCAGATTTACTTCGGCTGTAGAAATCAAGGACTACTTCTTAAAGGCTCGGGAGGAACGACCGCACGACGCATATCGCGAGGCATTCCTGTTCTTCTTCTTCAATCGCGTCACATTCTCGGGCACAACACGAGCGGGTGGATTTTCCAGCGCGGCGAGCTTGCGTCGTTTCACTGCCTCATCGATTGAACGGCTAGCCCCAATGCCGCAAGCGCTCGCCGGAACGAGGATCACCAACCTGGACTTCGAGGAAGTCATTTCCGAACCCGGTACTGGTGTTTTTGTATTTCTGGATCCGCCTTATTACACGGCGACTAAGCTTTACGGACACGGCGGCAGCCTACACGAATTTGATCACGAAAGGCTCGCACGGGTTCTGCGGAAAACGTCGCACCGATTTCTCATCACTTATGACGACTGCGATCACATCCGCGAGTTATATGCCTGGGCAAACATCCGGTCCTGGCAGCTTCAGTACGGGATGAACAACTGCAATCTCCAGCGCGAAAGTAAGATTGGACAAGAGATCTTCATCTCGAATTACTAGCAGGGTGTTGAATTAATCGTTTGCCGGCCGGAACGGCTCCCCTTGTCGGACGGTTCCTCCCCTCGCGTTCTCATCCGCTCACCGTGGTGACCCAGCCAGCAGCAGCCCGCTGTCGAGCGGCTGCCATAGCCAGGTTCCTGATCAGATTTTAGGCTGCTACCGTAAATGTGAACATCCAATCGACAAGCGGAGCTCCCTTGTGGCCGGTCTTCCCGAGACCCCCTATAGTTGTGACCTGCAGGGCGCTACATCTACGCAGCTTCGTTGCCGCAGGCATTTTGCCAGGAGCCAGGCAATTGTTAAGAAAACCCAAGGGAGGGTCTGGAATTATTCCTGAGTAACGGTTCCAGGCGCATGCTTACCGGGTTTTGCCTACATTAAGTGCTTCTGATAAGCTAGAAGGAAGGAGGGCTCGTCATGAAGGGAAGATACCTTGCACAAGCCAGTCTGATTGCCACCTTCAGTTTGCTGGTGTTTGTGTTTTCGCCCTGGATGAAGCCACTTCAACTTCAGGCGTCGGATCAGAAAATAAATGAGCCAGTGCAGTCAATCTGCGTTGCGCAGACGGGGGCGGTATATCTGGCAGAGGTTAAACCGCGAATTGCTGGTTTTGGCGTTCCGGCAGGGTCAAGCTGCACAGCATCGCCGCGTCTATTTCAACAAAAAACCTGTCGAGCCATGCAGCTACAGGAAGTAGCGCTAGGCAGTGTGCCTCGCCCGCTCTGGCTCTTGAACCGTTCCTTGCTGATTTAAACTGTCGCTGATTGTCTCGGCAAGCAGGAGCTTGGGTGCACGGCCGCGACCGCGGTCGTGAACGGGATTCAAGCAGACGCTTCTTCGTCGAGCTTAGCCAAAGTAGATGCCGTTCTTCAAGTACGAAGAATGGAAAGATTAGCCCAGGCAATTAGTTCCGTGTTCGCAGGAATAACGCCCGCCGTAACGGCGCAGCAGCCTAAATTGACTGATTTGCTTGCCTGTGGCAAGCAACCGTACTTTATCAGGAGAGTGAAATCATGACACTAAATACAATACTGCACAGATCGTCCGACTATGAAGCACTTCCCGCCGGAAGTGGAGAATGGTATGTCGCAACAGACCTGGCCGCCCATAAAGCCATTGAGGATCTCAACATCGAAGCTGAGACAGGGGCAATAGTTCTTGAGTGTCGCAAAGGTTTCTGGAATGGAAACTGGAGCAAGCAAGACATTGAGCTGCTCCTGTGGGGCTCTCCTGAGCAGCTGATGGCAGCTCAACAAAGGTTCAAGTTACAGCCGCTCGTCGACGCGCAACTTGATCGCCCAGAGATCTATTGGGGGTGAGCGATCGGAGGACGAACCCATGGGTGAAGCAAAACTGCTCGCACTGAGCCACTGTAGTTGGATTCTGGAGGAAATATGATCTTCTCGAAGACAAGGCCTTTGAGATCTTTCTCGACCTGATTCTCCATAAACAGGACAGCCAAGACCAGCGAAAAGAAATCGGGGTCTTCGCGGCATGGTGTGGGTAAGGTTGCCGGATCTGCCATCACGACCGGTGGCTAAATTAGACCAGACGGCAAGCCCTGCTCCTCTATGACCAGCGAAGGATTCATAGATGACCCCAAGGCGCTATCGTCTGGGTTGCATGGCCAAAGATGCAGCCCTTCGGCCTCTGCGGCATTATCTGCTCGGTTTACGTCCCTGCAAATACTTTCACGATTGCCGGTGACACATAGTGGAGGATCGCTTTATGGGTGATCGGTCCAAATTGAAG
>DATNRD010000726.1:0-7107 GCA_036703665.1 Candidatus Obscuribacterales bacterium | reverse complement strand
CACCGGGATGCCCAAAAAGCCTACGGAGTAAGCCTTTACCCCGCTATCCCGTTTATCCCACTGAAAACATGAGCTTACACAATTTGCTACGTGATTGGTTGCAACCGGAAGACGCCAATCGTGAGCCGTCCCGTTCGGGTAGCTCTGTTTTTGTCCGGGATAAGCGGGATACTGGGGTGAAGCCTGAACTGGCAGTCGATCCGAGTGTTGACGGAAGCTAGCTAATCTGCGTCCGGCTAGCTATGAATGCATCGAGGTCGGACTTGCGGTATTTGGCTAACCGTCCAATCTTAACGACCGGCAGGCTGTAACGCCCGGTGGTCTTCCAAATGGCCAGCGTCTGTTCAGCGACCCCAAGGTAGGCTGCAGCTTCTTTACGGCTGAGCAGACCAGATAAGAACGGTGAGAATCGATTGATTTCGGGTTCCGAAGAGCCCCTTTGCTCAGCGTTCTTGTGCATTAAGATCTCCTTTTGTTTGCCTTGCGGCGGAGAGTGCCGGCTTTGGGCCGGCACAGAGATATTCAGCCACTGTCTCCAGTGGGTGAATGAAAGGGAGAAAAGCTTCGGGGCAGACCAGTGCTCCCGCCTGCGGGCGTTACGATTTCGGGACTTAGAGCCTTTTGTCGCTCGCCCGACCGCACCTTGTGGGTGCAGATCTATTTTGGCATACGGAGTTCTAAACAAGCCCCGGGCTCGATGCAAGCACAGGGCATGGTCTGAAGCACAGCGGTGTGATACTATAGATAAAAGGAATTTTGATAAAATGGATAAGCGCCAAACTCTAGATCAGCTTTACAGCATCGCTGAGCGACAGCAAGGGTGCTTTACTGCGCGGCAAGCCAGGCAGGCTGGGTATTCCACCCAAAGCCAGTACTACCATGTCCAGTCTGGTGACTGGGAAAGGCTGGCCCGTGGGATATTTCGGCTCAGGTACTACCCTCGGCCAAGAAGGCTAGATCTACTGTCGTATTATCTGTGGACCATAGACAATAGCGGCAAAGCACAAGGGGTCTTCTCGTACGACACGGCTTTGTCTTTGTACCCTTACTCTGTGTGGGTTCCGGTGAAGACCCACATGACCGTTCCCAGAGGGTTTATCAGGCGTGCCGCCCCACCGGGTGAGCTTGTTCTGTACAAAGCCGACTTGAAGCCTGCTGACGTGACCATCGTCGAGGGGGTACCCGTGACGACTCCGATTCGGACGCTCGCCGACCTTATGACACGCGGTTTCGTCGCTCAATATCATTTGGTGGACTTCATACGGACATCGCTTGCATCGGGCGTAATCACTGACCAACAGCTCAGGCAGGCGGCGCTGACCGACAGTGAATGGGACCTGGTGATACCACTTTTGCAAAAGGCCGGTTACGAGAAAGCGCATGAAATACGAATCCCCAGGCGAGTTCAGGCAGGCGCTTGAGGCAGAGCTTGTTCGCGCCGCCAAAGAGCCGGCACAGGTGGAGCAGCTGCGCTCAGAGGTTGCCTTCGAGAGGGCACTTGCCCGGTTTGACTACAAGAAGTGGGTTTTGAAGGGCGGCTATGCGGTGCGTCTGATGCTGCCGGTGAGTCGTGCTACACAGGACCTAGATCTTGTGCTGCAAGAGCAGTCACTCAAGGATCTGGAGCCACAAAAGCGCGCGCTGCGGATCCAGCAGGCTGTTGAAGCGGAGCTATCAAAGGACGCTCGCGATCACTTCCATTTTGAGGTTAGGCAGGCGATTCCCATTGGTGACCTGGAGCCCGAGAATCTGGCAGCGATAGTGCTGATCAATGCAAAGATTGGTGGGGAGGAGTTCTGCAAGATCCGTATCGACGTTGGCGTGACAGACCAGGAGAGGCTGCCGGGTGAGCATGTGGCTGGACGTGATCTGCTTGCTTTTGCAGGTGTAGAGAATCCGGATATCGTGACCACAGCCAAAGAAGAGATTTTTGCCGATAAGCTTCTTGCGTATGCAGGCCAGGGTGAAAACGGCATGCGCTGGAGAGATCTCGTTGACATGCAGCTGTTGATCGCGAAAGGGCTGGACGACAAAAAGCTATTCATGGCTATGCAAGCAGTGGAGGAGCGCGAGGAGCATAGCTACCCAACAGAGCTGCAATTTCCTCCCAGGCATTGGGCAAAGGAATATGGCGAAACCGCCTCGAAGTGTCAATTGCCCACTGGGTTGGAAGAGGCTTTTGCGCACTTGAAAGAATTTGCTCACCCCGTCCTGGAGCGCTTTCGCGAGCACCGCTCATAAAGGAAGAGCACACGACACAGCTAGCAGTCTAGACAGCTGAAAGTTCGGAGGTTGAAACCGACTCGATGCAGGCTGCGACCCTCGGACTTGACGCCGGGCTGGCGCGCTCTCGATACCACCTCAGGCAGGACGCGCCGGCCACGATGCTAAAACCGGCCGCGCGGTATTGAAGGATTTGGTGACTCTAGATACGTTCTTAAGTCTCGGCTACTCGCGAGGACTCCATCTCATTGGGCTGAACAGCCGGTATTCTCGTAAAGTAATGCAGCAAGAATGGTATTCCAGTTTGGTAATGACTGTAAAGGATTTTCTGAAAACATGGAGTGGACGTTGCGCTTACCGTAAGGTTGAATAGGACTGGCACAGAGGAGGATCCCATGCCTCGGATTGAGGAAAAATATCTGAATGAGCTTCGGGAGGCAGGATTGCATGTTTCGCATCCTATCGAAGCCTTCCTCGACGGTGTTTGGGTCTGCAAACCGTAGCAGTCTTTCCTGAAAGCCAGATTCTGCCTGGCTGGGACTGCAATGTCACATTATTGATCATATCGGCATCGACTGGCGAACCCTTTGTTCCACCAGGCTCTTGGGACCCATCATCGGGTCGCGCTGCGCCATGGGCGGCGACGCCGGGCGAGATGACCGGATGAGAAATGGCAGGCTGGCTTCTCCACCGAGCCCACCGATTGCTCTGGACCGCCGGGATTGCGAATATTGCGATTATTGCGACTGCTGCGAGTATGTGTTACAATGTGTTTGTACCTACCGGAGGCACTACCCAATGCCTGCACTTGCTAATGAACTAGTGGTCCCGACTGAACGCGACGTTGACGTGGCGTCACAAGTCATATCCGAGTTGAAGACAGCGAAAGGTAAACCCCCGGCCAAGTATAAGCTGGCAAGTACGAGCGGCTTTGAAGTCGAGCTGTCCGAAGGAGCGTTTGAGCTTCTCGTAAGGATTCTGGAGGAGATGGCAAAAGGCAACGGGATAATGGTCATGCCGATTCACGCAGAACTGACGACACAGCAGTCCGCCGATTTTCTCAACGTCTCCCGTCCCTTTTTGATTGGACTGCTAGAGAAGGGCGAAATTCCCTTCAGAACCGTCGGACGTCACCGGCGTGTCCGGCTGGAAGACATCATGAATTATCGCAAGCGCACGGAGGACAAGAGGCTTGCTGTCTTGGACGAACTTGCTGCACAGGCGCAAGAGCTGAATATGGGATATGGCACCTGATGCTCTCGCAATTCACTGTCATCTACGATGCCAGCGTCCTGTACCCGGCACCCGTTCGCGATTTGCTCATGCATCTGGCTCTGACAGGGCTATTTCGAGCCAAGTGAACGAATCAGATTCATGATGAGTGGATAACCAGCTTGCTAGAAGACAGACCAGACCTCACTTTGACACAACTGACACGCACCAGGCAGCTAATGGATGCCCATGTTCTTGACGCGCTTGTCGAAGGCTATGAGCACAGACTCGACGCTCTTGCCCTTCCAGATCCAGATGACCGCCACGTGCTGGCAGCCGCCATCGAAAGTAAATCCAGTCTGATAGTTACCTGGAACAAAAGCGATTTCCCGGAGGGAGCACTGGCACCCCACGGGATTGTTGCAGTGACGCCGGATGACTTTGTTCTTGATCAGCTTGAACTTTCCCCTGAACTCGTCATTCAAGCGGTTCGCCGACATAAGGAGTCCCTAAAGAATCCAGCTCTTACTTGGTCGGAGTATTATGCCAACCTGGAGAGGCGGCGATTGGTTGGGACGGTGTTGCGTTTGAGGGAACCCATACCCGACACCATAACTTGTACCACACAGCCAAGTCCGTAGGTTCGTCCTTATCAACCCGTGACCCCCGTCCTAATTACGGCACAGTCGCACAAATTCGGCTGTCCGGTTGGACTAGCCAGCCAAATCCTTCCAAGGAGTGCAACTCGCCAGTCAGTAATCAGCCCAGCAGGTCTTGACTTGCCGCGCTGGGTCAGGGACGGCGACGCCGGGCGAGGTGACGGGATGAGAATGGCTGGACTCTTCCGCCGCCGTCGCACATTGCGATTGTAGCGCGGCGTCAAGACGACTACGTACCTTTCTACCCTGGTCCTCGCCGTCCGCTTTGGCTCGGCGCGGGCTAGAATCCAGGATGAGCCGGTCCGCTGCCGGGATGGGCGACGCGGCCGGGGTCAGAGCAGACAGCGCGCTACCGATCACCGAGCGTGCGCAAGTGGCCAGTGCGACTTGTCCCGCCAGTCAAACAGCCATTACTCCCGATGATATACTTGGCGCATGTCAATTTTTTCCGGTGAATTTGATCCTCTCCCCTGGCTGCAAGAAAAGACCTTGCATGCGCTGCAAGCCGCGGTCAGCCTTGTTGACGTTGCCAACGAGCCAGATACAACTGGCTGGTACAAACGCAAACTGCTTCGGACAGCCGAACTGCTTATCGATAGACTGGCCCCGGTGGTTGCTTTTCTAAACAAGGCTGGTTCTGAGGCTGCCGATAGAGAGGAGTGGGGCGCGGTGCTGGAAGGCGGCAGTTTCGCATTGGCAAACTGGTGCAGAAAGTGGAAGATCGGCGATCCAACCAACATTGCGAAAGGGGCATTGCTCCATCTGCGCACTGTAGAAGAAGATGATGAGAAGGCAGAGGAGCTTGAAGATGAGCCCTTTCAAGGCGATCTGGAAGCAGCGCTCGATCTTAAGCTGCAAATATATGGCTTCATGAGTCGCCGTCTCTTGGATCAGGGATTGTCACCGCCGGCACATCGATTGCTACTCTGGTTGCTGGGCAGTCTTTGGCTGTCCGATCCGCCGGATGTTGTTGGTGTTTCTAGACGATTCCTGCCCACCGACATTGGTGTCAAACGAGAGGAAGCAAGTTCAGCCTACAAAGAGCTTTACGATAAAGGACTGGTCGAACGAATTGACTCGACCGAAACGGATAAACGTCCTGATCGTTTGTCTTTACGTCTGGTCGTGCGAGGACTCAATGACAGCAAACATGCCGCACCATATCGGGAAGAAGAGTTCGGTTATCCTGGGGCACGAATTGCAGGCAAGGTGACTTCCGGACAAGGAAAGTTCATTCAGTTGCCGAAGACGCTGTCTGCCATGCTTGGACGCTGGTTCAAGGAGGCGCAAGATCTAACTGATCTGCGTGATTTCCTGCAGGCACAACTGGGCGAAGACAAAGTCTATGTCGAGCGCGCAGAGGTGCAGTACCAGGAAGAGGCACCGATTCTGCTCGTGCATTTTCGTTATCCGCTCGATGCCGATCTGGAACCTCTGGAGAAGGAACTCTCTGACTATGCTGAGCAATGGCTCAAACAGCGATTAGTGCGGCACACAGCTAATCAGTGAATGCGTCATTTCTGCTATCTTTGCCGCGCTGCTTCTTCATTGGGACGACTTTCGCTGCTTCCTCCTTCGCCAGCTCCTTCATGAGTTCATGCGCCTTGGTCCGGGCGTTCAGTTCCGCGCTCTTGGCGGTGCGGACGTACACATTTATTGTCGTCTTGATGTCCTTGTGATTGAGCGCACCCTTGATTAGCGTCACGTCGGCACCGGCGTTAGCCATGAAGCTGGCCAGGCTGCGCCGCAGGTCATGAATGTGTAGGTCCTTGATACCGGCTCGCTTGAGCAGACGCGCCCAGGCCCTCTTCGGCTCGACATAGTGGCCGGTGCGGCCGTTTCCCGGAAAGACATACTCGCCTTCCACTACCTTCTTTCTCCGCTTAAGGATTTCAATCTCAGCCGGACTCAGTGCCAGCGTAAGAGACTGAAGATTCTTCATGGTTTCGCCTGGAGGCACAGAAACACGATTCCGAGTGCGCATCCCAGCTCAAGAAAATTGCAGCTCGCATCTGCGGGCTGCTCTACAAGCTGGGTATCGACTGCAATGCTACCGCTCGCTTCATCTGGGAAACGAGCGATGATGATGAGCGGGACATATTCGAGCAGTGTCACGCCAAAGCCGTTAAGTACATGCGCAACAGGATGACGCCGGAGGACAAGGAGGCTGCCGGAGCGCTGGTCGAATAGAAGTGCGCACTGCCGACGGCACTAGATGCAGGATGTGTTCCACCGCTTCTCTATCATGCCAGGCAGATAGCCTGGCACCCAGCCCCCTCTGTCAATGCCCAGGCTGCTACGCAGTGGCATCTCTGCGCTCGCCAGGCATTGACAGAGGGACCCGGCTTGGGTGCGTTCAGGCATGTGCGGCATGGCGTGCGCGGCGGCAAGGGTCCACAGCGGCCACTCTCTTCGGGCCGTGCGACCTCAACTGCGAGCGCCTAAGATTTCCAGAAAACGCGCTGGACTCACAATCTGTGCCCCTTCATACTCAGTGAGGCTGAGCAGGTCTTTGTCGCCCGTAACCAAAAAGTCACAGTGTACAGCGGCAACGCAGGCGAGCAAAGGATCGTCTTTCGGATCCCTGCTTACTGGCGGTATGGCGGATGGTAACTCAACGAGTATGGCCATATGCTGAATGAGCGCCAGTAAACGGGCGGACTGTGTTGGTGTAATTTGTTGCCTGAACTTTGGCCGAGCCATTACGTCGCGACATTCTGCCAAAAGCTCTTCTGCAAAGCACACTTGAAACTGGCCTGCCTCGAATCTTTCCCGAATCCTCCGCGCATTGCCGTCAGCCAGCAAGGAGCTAACCCAGACATTAGCGTCAATTACTACCTTGAGCACGCTTTGCCCTTTGTTCGCGGCGATATTCGGTAAATTCGGCGCATATCTCTTCTTCGGTCAGGGGCGGGAGACCCTTTTCGACCCGATTTCTTTCGACTTCGTCCTGTAAGCGTTTCCATTCTTCGCTCCAAGACTTGAGATCAAGTTTGCGCCTGAGTTCTTGCTG
>DATNRD010000725.1:0-6843 GCA_036703665.1 Candidatus Obscuribacterales bacterium | reverse complement strand
TTGGCTTCGTGTATACCTTCAGCCGCCGCTTAGCAGGCAGCAGGGCGGCGCTTTTGTCGGCGCTCGTGCTCCTGTCGACACCGCTGTTCGCGGTCGTGGGTCGCCTGAGCCTGACCGACATGCCATTTACGTTTTGCGTTTCAGTGGCGCTGGGCTGCTTTCTGTGTGCGGTCGAGGGAGCGCCGGGGTGCTATCTTGTCCTGGGCTATCTGGCGCTCGGGCTGGCGCTGCTGGCCAAGGGGCCGCTGGCGCTCGTGCTGACGGCGCTGGTGCTTTTACCTTACCTGCTCTCGAGATCGAGAAACCCCGGCGAGTTCCTCTTGTCTGTTCGCCGACTGAAGCCGTTGCTTGGGGCGGCGCTCGTGGGGCTTGTGGCTGCGCCGTGGTACATCGCTGTGTCGATGGCCACGAAAGGAGAGTTCGCGCGCGAGTTCTTCATCAACCAGAACCTCGGTCGGGCGGCGGGTCAGACCGTTCACCGCAACCTGGCACCGTGGTACTACCTGCCGTTTGTGTTCGGCGGAGGCGCCCCCTGGTCGATCCTTCTTCTGACGGGAATTCCCTGGCTTTCCAGCAGGGTGTTTAGGCTGGGCGCCACCGCCGGGCGTGTTCGCCTCCTGCAATACTGCACCATCTGGCTGACCGGCATGTTTGTCTTTTTCTCTGTCGTGCCGACCAAGCTCAGCACTTACATTCTTCCCGTTCTGCCCGCCCTTGCGGTCATCGTCGGCTGCCAGCTCGATGTTCTTATGAAGGCCCGAAAGGTGAGGCGCTATGCATTCACCGGCGCGCTTCTCGCCATTGCCGCGGTAGCGGCGCTGGTCGCCTTGCCGAAAGCCGCTCGCTGCCTGCCGGGAGGATTGCCCCCGGCAGCAGGCTTGCTTCTCCTGTTGTCGGTCGCGTTCTGTGTGTGTACGGTTCAGCTCTGGCACCAGCACGCAAGAGCCGCCCTCCGGTTGCTGGTGGCAACCAGCCTGGTGGCTACTGCAGTGCTGGTGCCGGGCGGCTTGACGGTCTACCACTGCCTTCATCAAGCTGGATTTCATAGGCTGGTTCTTAAGGTAAAGAACTCCGGTGGCAGCGCTGCCTTTATCGGGCCGTCGGTTTTCTCCTCGGCCTTTTACCTTGGCAGAGCGGTTCCCGCCATTGAGAACCAGCAGGATTTCCAGAGGTTTCTTGCAGACGGTGCAGACAAGCACTGGCTCTTCATACACAGGGCCCGCCTCAAGCACCTCGCCTGGGCCCGGTGCCCGGCCAGGCTCACCGAGCAGCAGGGCAAGTGGTACCTGTATGAGATCGGGGAAGCGATTCCTGCCAAGCGATGATCGCGGAATGTCCGCCGTCCGTTCGCCTCTGCCGCGGCACTTCATTGCGGTAATGCAGCAGCTTTTATGAACGAATGGTTAAATGTTGATCGGCTGGCGCTCTGGCAGTGTAGAAAGGTTATTGCCGAAGGCGTTACGTCGCAGGCACTCCAGTCGAGGGGCTTGAGGGATCGAGCCTGTCGGGGCAGCACCGACTCTGCGGTCATGTTCAACCCAACAACCTGAAGCGGTCCTCTATAAGGAGCAGCCACCCAATCTCGGCGCGATCACGCAGCCGGTCACGAGACCTGGGATCCTTCGTCGCTCTCGCTCCGCTCAAGCTCCTCAGGATGACAGTAGGGAGGTGGCTCAGAACCGGCTGTCAAGTCCATCGTAAGAGGATGACATGTGTTCGGGATGGCGCCAAGGGCTTGCTGGTTACCTGGCGTTGCTTATTCCCATAACGGACAATCGCTCGGTTCGGCTCGCTCAACGTGTCACTCTGAGTGTACGAGAATCTTGGGTGTAGCCCGCTGGTTGCGATTCACATTGCTCTGGCGCCATCACGTGCTTAAGTCCGCAATTGTATTTTCTGCCCTTTGCATTTCTCTGGCGCGCGCTTCCAGATACTCGGCCTCCTTGAATTTCTTCTGGGCACGGCATACCCAGGCAATTTGATTGAGGGCGTCGGATGGGGAGGATTGCTGCTCCGATTGTCCTGAGGAGCTGCGAACGCTCAGAGCCCAGCCAAAGAACTTCTCGGCCTCGGCATATTCGCACCGCGAGTCGAAGACTTCGGCCAGCCTTTCCAAGCCGGCAGCAAAGTGGGCATGCCCTGGACCGAGCAGCGCGTGCCTTATCTCGAGAGCCTGCAGGTAGAAGCGCTCGGCTTGCACGTATTTTTTCTGGGTCATATAGATGTCGGCCAGTCTGGTCAGCGCATCTGCTACATCAGCCTCGGCGCCTCTCGTCCGCTTGAGTGCCGCTATGGCAGCGGCGTAGAGGCATTCCGCCTCACCGTATCGTCCATTTTGCTCTTGCGTTTGGGCAAGCGCTACAAGGGCGAGAGCCTCATCGTGCTCCGCCTTGTCTCGTGGTTCTACGGCCATCTCGAGAGGCGGGGAGGCATCGGTCAGGGCTCGCACAGAGGCGCGCAATATCCGGCCAGCAATCTCTTGATCCAGCCAGTTCCCGTCTTGTACGACGACCCTGATTGCTCCCGCCAGCTTTCCGGCCGTGAAATTCTTGAGACAATAGCCGTCTGCCCCCGCTCTGAACGCAGCTAGAATATCGTCTTCCGCATCGCGGGCGGTAAACATGATGATCGGGAGGTCGGGAAAGCAGCGCTTGATCTGCTTTGTCGCCTCGATTCCGTCCATCACGGGCATGCCTATGTCCATGAGGACGACATCCGGCTGAAGCTCCGAGACCTTATTGAGGGAGCTGCGCCCGTCCTGCGCCTCGCCGACGATTTCGATATCTCCCTCCGGCCCCAGCACGGTCTTGATGGCCTGAAGCATAAAGGGGCTGTCATCGACGATCAGGGCTCGAATTCGCTTGCGCGGGGGTTGTATGCCCTCCGGCTGACGCTGCGGGACCGGCTCGAGATCCCGGCGAAGCTCTGCCATGCTCTGGTAGCGCTGGTCCGGCTCCTTTGCCACGGCTTTGAACACCACGGTTTCAAGATGCTGCGGAATGTAGATGTCCGGTCTTATCTCTTTGAACCCTGGCGGCATGGTGTTCCTATGCATCTCCATGAGCTCGGCTATGCTGTCTGCCTTGAAGGGCGGCTGCCCGGTCAGCGCATGATAGAAGGCACATCCCAGGGAATAAATGTCGGATCTGGCGTCGACCGCGTGCTTTCGGCCTTGCTCGGGGCTCATGTACATCGGGCTGCCAAATACCTGCTCCGGATATGTGATGCTGAAGGATTGTGGTTCGGCCCAGGGGAGCAATGTGGCAATGCCGAAGTCGACCACCTTTACGAAATCGGGCAGTCCTACGGTGTCAGTAAGCAGGATGTTGCTCGGCTTGAGATCCCTGTGCACTATCCCCTTCTGGTGCGCGTGCTCGATTGCATCACAGATCTGGCCGAAGATATGAATGGCACGCTTGTACGGCACATAGCCTTCCTGCTCGATGAGGTCGGCCAGACTTACGCCGTCGACATACTCCATGATCAAATACGGCCGCCCACGGCTGAGGACGCCGAAGTCGTAAAGGGTGACGATGTTGCGGTGGTCGAGGCTGCTGACGGCGCAGGCTTCCTGCTGGAAGCGATCGATGAGCTGTTTGCGGACGGCCTTGTGGTGCGGGTCCAGAATCTTGATAGCCGCCGAGCGGACAATCAGCTCGTGTTGAGCCTTGTAGACCGTGCTGAAGCCGCCGTGTCCGATAACCGCGACTATCTTGTACGACCCGGCGATCGACTCTCCTATTAGCGGGTCTTCTTCCAGAGGCATGAGCAGAGAGCCGTCATGGGGGCACACTCTGAGCGTTGCTGGAAATTCGCCACGGCAAGTCAGGCACTCGAGTTTCTTGGCGTGGACGCACGACTCGGTAGCCTCGTGTCTGACAAACTCGAGCGTCTGGATGAGCGTTTCGCGCAGCCGGTTTTCCATGGCAGCCGGACCTTTCTCAGGCCTTCTGTTTGCCGCCCCCTGCTCACGCACAGACAGCGGGCTTTGCCTTGAAGATAAGCTTTCCGACGGTGGAATGCCTGAGTTTGAGGCGCCGGGGGAGTTAAGGCAAATGAGGCCGAGTTAGAGCTTGTTAATATCATAAATCGGGTCGGCGGTAGCCCTGTCTAGGCAGGCTTATGTAGCCGTATGGGGAGACTTATGAAGTTGGCTGGTAAAATCTCGGTGTGGGCGGAAAGAGAAACGTGAACATACGCGCCGTCGTGCTCGCTGCCGGCCAGGGCAAGCGCATGAAATCCGCGCGCCCGAAGGTCCTGCACGAGGTTCTCGGTCGGGCCATCCTTGCGCGCGTGCTCGACGCGCTCGACGCGCTTGAGCTGGAGCACATCCACATTGTTGTGGGCCACGGCGCCGCTGAGGTCACGGCTTTTCTGGATGCGAATCCGCCGAGCACGCCGTGGTCCGCGCACCTGCAGGAGCCTCAACTGGGCACCGGGCACGCGCTCAGGCAAGTGCCTCTGGCGGGATTCACCGGGACATTGCTGGTTGCGGTAGCCGACACGCCCTTGCTGACCGGGGCCACCCTGGAGAGGCTAATCGACGCTCACCGGCAGGAAGAGGCTGTCGTCAGCCTGCTTACGACCGTTGTCGAGGATCCAAAGACTTACGGGAGAATCGTGCGCGACGACTTCGGGGAAGTGGTCCAAATAGTCGAAGACAAGGATGCAACCGCCGCTCAGAGGCAGATTCGCGAGATCAACCCGGCTATCTACTGCTTCGAGTATCCGGCGGTGTGCGAGGGCTTGTCGCGGTTGTCCAACCAGAACAAGCAGGGCGAGTACTACCTGACCGACCTGGTGGCATGGGCGCACCACAAGGGCCTGCGCATATCCAGCGCCGTGGCCGAGGACTGGCGTGAGGTGGCCGGGATCAATTCCAGGCTGGAGCTGGCAGAGGCCAGCGCGCTGCTCAATGCCAGAGTGGTGGCTAATCTTGCTCTGCAGTGCGGCGTTACGGTAATGGACCCGCACTCTACATGGATTGCTCCCGAGGTGAAGGTGGGGCGGGAGACGATCGTGATGCCAGGCTGCTTGCTTATGGGAGATGTCCAAATCGGAGAGGCTTGCACCATCGGGCCTCACACGGTCATGCACGGCCCGGTGAAGGTGGGTGACCGCACAACGGTCATGCAGTCGCTGGTGATAGATTCCGACGTCGGCTCGGACTGCCGGGTCGGGCCGTTCGCCCACCTGCGAGAGCGGGCCTGCATCGCCGATTACTCCCGTATCGGAAACTATGTCGAGATTAAAAAAAGCGAGATCGGATCGCATACCAACGTCTCGCACCTGAGCTATGTCGGCGATGCTACTGTCGGCAGCAAGGTCAACATCGGAGCAGGGACGATTACGGCCAACTACAACCACCTGACTGGGCAAAAGTCTCGCACCATAATTGGTGACGGTGCTTTCACCGGCAGCAATTCGGTTCTGGTTGCTCCGGTCGAGGTCGGGCCGGGGGCTAGTGTCGCTGCCGGCACCGTCGTCACCAAGAATGTGCCCGACGGGGCGCTCGCCGTCGGGCGGGCAAGACAGGAAAATAAGGAAGGCTGGGTCGAACGAAGGCGCAGCCAGCTCAGAAAGACCTGACCTCAGGTCTTACTTCTCGAATTCCGGCAGCGACTCCTCGCTGGTCTCCATCTGGGACAGATAATTCAGGCGCTGGCGCTCGGCCTCGGCGAAGCTGGTTGAGTCGACGGTGATGAACTTGACTAGGTGCAAGGGCACGAGATGCTTGGAGTAATCGCGCTTGGCGGGCTGATCGGCATCACCGTAACATTCGAGTTCAACGTAATCGTGCCCGATTCTAAGCACCCGGCCGGTCAGGGAAGTGCCGTCGGCGAAGTGCAGCCTGGCCCAGGACCTGGTGTCAGCCAATCGCTCCAGACGCATCTTCAAGTTCATGATCCCGCGCTCCCGTCAATATTTCCGGCTGGAACTCCTGCCCGGATGCTCCAAGCAGTGGGCCTGTTACCTCTTGATTTTACCACTGGGGAATCTGTCGACAACGCTGCAGCCTGGGGCTTGAGCGAGCTGCTTGCCGGCAAATTCGGGGCGGGCGAGCGGTGGGGACACATAGAACGCGCGACCTAAAAAGTCAATACTTGTTCTTTTTGCGCAAGTTACTAAACTGGCTGAGTGGGGCGCTGCGGGCGCGCCCTGGAGCGTCGGCGGGGATGTTTTGCGCATGGACAACGTTATCCAACTTCATCGCCACCGGTTATCCAAAGAATTTACAAGATATCGACAACGTTCATCTCGACTAGAAATGGGGCACAGCATGCAAGAAAACAACTTGCCTGCCAGGCTGGTCAAGCGTCTGCAGGAGTTGCAGGGACGAGAGCCGAGCTATTGGGAGGACGAGCTGTACTCACCCGAGGCTTTGACGAACCTGGAGTACCGGGAAGCGCTCGAAAGATGTTTCAAACTGGACCCGCTAGGGCCGCTTCCGCCTCGGCCATGAGATAAATGCCCTTGAGTGTCAGGTAAGGGTCGATGTGGTCGAAGACCCTGGTGTAGCGTGCCAGTGTTTCCGCCCAGCCTCCTGTGGCCACGGTGACAGTGTCCGGTCCCAGCTGTTTGCGCGCCAGCTTTACCCAGTATTCGACCAGGCCCACGTGGGCTAGAACTGTGCCGCTGGCAATCGCTGTTTCCGTGTCGAACGCCAGCGCCGGTGTGTGCGGTGATCTGCCCTCCAGCCTTACGTCGGGGAGGGCGGCAGCATTGGCGTGCAGGGCGGCAAGCGTCTGACCCAGCCCGAGGGTGATGAGCCCGCCGGCAAAGCGTCCTTCAGGCGAAACGGCGGTGAGCGTGGTGGCTGTGCCGAGGTCGAGCACCATGGCC
>DATNRD010000724.1:0-28662 GCA_036703665.1 Candidatus Obscuribacterales bacterium | reverse complement strand
GCCGCGACTTCGACCGCATAGCCGCCAGGGAGGAGGAGTTCAAAGCCTCGGCGGGACTGACTGCCGATGAGAGCCTGACGCTTGCTCTCGATCTCGACCGATTGAGCAGTCGCCTGCAGAAAATGCTCCACGATCCCACGCACACCTGGCCGGGGGTGGATGCGCGCCAGGCAGAGCTTGCCGGCCGCCTGGTCGAAGGTGTCTTAAGCGGCAGGCTGACCGTCGGCGAGGCGAGGCAGCTGCGCGGCGAGCTCGAGCGCTTTGCCGATATGGAGACCCGATTCACCGGCTCGGACGGCAGTCTCAACTACCAGGAAGCGCTCATGCTCGCTCTGGAGCTCGAGCGCCTCAGCACGAAAGTCGAGCGGCAGCTTAACGACAGGCAGATTGCCGGACCAGGCTTCGATGCTCAGAAAGCTGAGCTGGAGAAGCGCATCAATGAAGCGGTCGCCTCCGGCAGGCTCAGCCCGGAGGAGGTGGCCGAGCTGAGAAAGGACTTCGACCGGCTGCGCCTGGTTGAATCGACTTTCAGGGCGTCGGGCGGCGCCCTGGAGCTGGAGGAGGTGCTTACGCTCGCTGCCGATCTTCAGCAGTTGAACCAGCGTCTGGACAGGGTTGCAAGCCGCCGGCCGATTGCCCAGCCCGACCTGCGTGCGCGCCAGATTGAGCTGTTGCGCTCCGTTGTCGATGGTGTCGCCGCCGACAGGTTGGAGCCCAGGGACGTAGAGGAGTTCAAACATGAGTTCGACAAGCTGGTGTCGCTGGAAACAACGATGCTTGCCGATGGTGCGCTGGCCGCCCAGGAGCAGGCCTTGCTGGCCAGAGAGCTGGACAGGCTGTCCAACCGCCTGGACCAGATGAAGGCCGAAGGTGCGGTGGATAACCTGGACGTGCGGCAGGCCCAGCTGGAAAGGGAGATCAATCGAGCGGTTGCCACCAGGAAGATCAGCCCCAGAATGGCTGCTCAACTGCGTCGGGAGCTGGCTGTGTTCACCGCCTTAAAGACGCAGTTCCAGGCCTCCGGCGGCTTGAACCGGCACGAGAAGGCAACGCTTTCCCATCAGCTCGCCAGCTTGAAAGCCAGGCTGCAGCTCTACATAAGCGAACGCTGATCGGTACTGCCTGATGGCACCAGCCCGGCACGCATGATGCTAAGGGCGAAGTTGTGGTTACGCCTGCCGGTTCCCTTCGGTCTCGCGGGTCGGCGCTGGCGGAGAGCGGTGTCGCATGCCTGTCCATGCCAGAACGAGCCAGGCTGCATGGCCGTTTACGGTGTGTACGGCAGCCCGCAGGTCGTCTACCGGGCCTTTGTCATGCTCGTGATGTTGAAGTACTTTGCCTCCGGATGAATGACGACAAGAGCCGAGGTGCTCTGCTCCGGCACGAGCTGGAACTCCTCTGTCAGGCTTACGCCGATGCGCTGCGGCTCAAGCAGTTCGAACAGCAGCGCCTGGTCCTCGAGATTCGGGCAGGCGGGGTAGCCAAAGCTGTATCTCGTGCCGCGATATCCCTGGTTCAATAACCTTTTGATATCGGGCGAGTCCTCCGACGCAAAACCGAGCTCAGCCCGTATGCGCTTGTGAATTACTTCAGAGGCGGCTTCGGCTGATTCTACCGACAGCCCGTGGAAATACAGATAATCGGTATAGCGGTTGGATTCGAAAAGTTGCTGGCTGCGCTCGCTGGCGATGCCGCCCATCGTCACTATCTGCAGTGGCAGCACATCGAACCTGTCCTCCTCGACGGAGGCAAAAAAGTCCGCGATACACAGCCGGCGACCGTGGTCCTGCCGGGGGAAGCGGAACCTCACCCATTCGCTCCGGCGATCGAGATGATAAACAATCAGATCATCGCCTTCGGACTGGCAGGGAAAATAGCCGTACACCGCCCGCGGTACCAGGAACCGCTTTTCCATGCACTCCTGCTCCAGCGCCGTTAACACCGGTCGAATTCGTGTGTTGAGCAGCTCCTCGAACTCGGCTGCCGGCATGTCGCGCTGGCGCACCTGCCAGCGGCCGCGAATCAGGGCGGTTTCGTTGATGTATTGGAAGACCTCGGATAGCAGCAGATCATCAACGACCCGCGCTCCCCAGAAGGGCGGCTGCGGAATGGGCAGCCAGCGTGCTACGTCGGATTTAATCGTCGGCACCGCAATAGAGGGCGCGGCGGGGCGCGCCCCTACAATTGCATCAGCACGCACTGTGCCAGGAGCGGGCGGGACGCCCGCGCCCCCAGGGGCAGCAGCCGGCAGGATGTCGGCCCTTTCGGGAACAGGAGTCCTAGTGGCGGCGGATTTGCCACCGTTGGTCAGCGACTCCATGATGCGCAGATCGTCAAAGGCATCCTGACCGTAATAGAGCGGGCCCTTGTACACGCTCTGGCAGTCCTCTTCCACGTAGCGCCTGGTCAGTGCGGCGCCGCCAAGGATGACGGGAATGGCGATATCGCGCTGGTTGAGGATCTCCAGGTTCTCCTTCATGATCACCGTGGACTTGACCAGCAACCCGCTCATGCCGATGCAGTCCGCCCGGTGCTCCAGCGCCGCGGCGATGATGTTGTCGATTGGCTGTTTGATTCCCAGGTTGATTACGCGATAGCCGTTGTTGGTGAGAATGATGTCGCAGAGATTCTTGCCTATGTCGTGGACGTCACCCTTGACGGTAGCCAGCACGATGGTGCCGCGGGTGGTGCCCTCGACGCGCTCCATGAACGGCTCCAGATATGATACCGCCGCCTTCATCGTCTCGGCTGATTGCAGCACGAAGGGAAGCTGCATCTTGCCTGCCCCGAAGAGATCTCCTACTACCTTCATGCCGTCCAGCAGGATGTTGTTGATGATATCGAGCGGCGTGTATTTGGACAGAGCCTTGTCCAGATCCTTCTCGAGCCCGACGCGGGCACCGTCGATGATGCGCTGCTTGAGCTTCTCCTCGATCTCTTTCGGTTCCTCCTTCCTTTCGGACTTCCTGCCCCTCGAGCTCCGGCGAGCATAGAAATCCAGGAGGGCAAAGAGCGGATCGTAATCCGCAGTTCGCTCGTCGAATATGAGCTTGCGGTGATACTGGCGCTCCTCTTCCGGGATCTTGTACAGGGGCAGAATCTTGCTGGCGTGAACAATCGCCATGTCCAGCCCGTGCTCTACGGCGTAGTGCAGGAATACCGAGTTGAGGATCTGGCGGATGTGCGGGTCGAACCCGAAAGAGATGTTGCTCACGCCCAGGCTGGCTTTGACGCCGGGCAGGGTCTGCTTGATGAGCCTGATTCCTTCCAGTGTCTCGAGCCCCAGCTTGCGATCATCTTCGTTGCCTGTAGATAATGTGAAGGTAAGCGGATCGAAGATCAAATCGGCAGGCGACAGACCGGCGCCGGTAGCGAGATCGTAAATCCGCCTGGCCACCTCCAGTTTCCTCTGGGCCGTCTTGGCCATGCCTGATTCGTCGATGGTAAGCGCGATGGTGGCTGCTCCGAAGCGGCGGATCAGCTCCACCTTGCGCATCATCTTCTCCTCCCCGTCCTCGAGATTGATCGAGTTTACGATCGGGCGGCCGGCAACGAGCTCCAGCGACGCCTCCAGAACATGGTATTCGGTGGTGTCGATGACCAGCGGGATTTGCAGTTCGGTGTTGAGGCGCCTGATCAAAACAGTCATGTCGCGCACTTCATCGCGCCCCACGTATGCGGTGCAGACATCCAGCATGTGCGAGCCTTCACGTTCCTGTTCGCGGGCCATCTCCACCATGCCGTCCCAGTCTTCCTGCTCCAGGAGCTGTTTGAACTTGCGGCTGCCGTTGGTGTTGGTGCGCTCGGCTACGATGAGCGGCGGCGGGTCCAGGTGAAGCGGCATTGAGGTATACAGGCTCGATACGGATGGCGTTGCCTCCGGTTGGCGGTGCTTGGCAGCCATGTTGCCCAGCACCGCCACCACGTGCCGGAGGTGCTCCGGAGTGGTGCCGCAGCAACCGCCCACGATGTTGACGCCCAGCTCGCAGGCGAAGTACCTGAGCGACTCGGCCAGCTCGTCCGGCGTGAGCTTGTACACGGTCGCCCCGCCTATGTTCTCGGGAAGACCGGCGTTGGGGAGCACCGAGACGGCTCTGGTCGTGTTGTGGCACAGGTAACCCACCGGGTCCATCATTTCCCTGGGACCGGTGGCGCAGTTCATGCCGATAACGTCTACAGGGTAAGGCTCTAGCGTGGCCAGCGCCGCCGAGATGTCGGAGCCGACGAGCATGGTTCCGATGGGCGGCGCTTCGATGGTCACCTGAACGATAATCGGCAGCCGGCGCCCAATTTTCTTGAAATACTCCAGCATGGCGACAATGGCCGCTTTCGCCTGCAGGAGGTCCTGCCCGGTCTCGAACTGCAGCACGTCGACGCCGCCGTCGACCAGACCGGATACTTGCTGGTAATAGGCATCCTTCATCTCCCGGAAGCTGATGTGCCCGAGCGACGGGAGCTTGGTTGTCGGTCCCAGGGAGCCCGAGACGAAGCGCGGGCGTCCCGCGCCTGAGTAGTCGGAGGCGACCTGCCGGGCGAGGCGCGCTGCCTTGTAATTGAGCTCGTAGGCACGCTCGGCCAGCCCGAATTCAGCCAGGACAACCGGCGAGCCCCCGAAGGTGTCCGTCTCGATTGCATCGCAGCCGGCTTCCAGGTAGCTGGCGTGAATCTCGGCTATGACGTCCGGCCGGCTTTCCACCAGAATTTCGGGGCAGTTCTCGCAGCCGCGGTAGTCATCCAGGGAAAGCTCGTACTTGTGAATCGACGTGCCCATGGCGCCGTCGAAAATTACGACTTTTTCTTTGAGCAGGTCTAAAAAGTCCATGGTTCCCGTAGAGCGTTCAGATGACTTACTAGCAACTTGTAGTTCGTAGGTGCCGGAAGGGCGTTCGGGAAGGATACACCCAGCTAAGAGGTTACTACAGATGGCAAAGGCGGGTTTTCTAGCGACAATCTTACTAGCGGTGACATGGCTAGCCACTGCCGGAGCGGGCTCGGCTGCCGCTCAGAACGGGCGAGTCCGCGTCACGTCAAGCTCCGAGGTCGTGCGCTATGCCGGCTGGGAGAAGGGGCTGATCAAGCGTGATCCGACGCTCAAGCACTGGGCGTGGATTCCGATTGACAGCTACCGCTACCATCACGTGGCCACTGCAATTGCCTCCGGGCCCCGGAAGTCGATCTACGTCAAGCCCATTCATGTGAACACTGTCTCTGCCAGCCAGCGCAGACATTCTAATCCCTACCTTCACATAGAGACCCGCTCGACCGCCACCAACGCCGACGTATCCGCTAAGCTCCGCTACGGCGGCAGCAATCAAGATGTCTCGGCCAGCCTGGCGGGCGGCTCGGTCAACGGACAGCTGGCGTCGGCGCCCCGCGTGTCCACCTATTCCGACGCCTACGGCAGCCTCTCGACCTCGAGCAACAAACGTGGCTCCCTTTTGAGCGAGCACAAGAGCGTCTACGGCCGGGTCAAGGGTTTCTAGTCCCGCCCTGCCGGGCGCGAGCCTCCACCATGGCGGCTTCTCGACCTCTCCTGCTGCGCCGCAGCATCTCAGCGTAATTCTCCGCACAGGCGGCGGCATGCGGGTCGGCAAAACCGGTCGTTTTCTCCCATATTTCCATAGCCCGCTGGAAGAGCGGTTCGGCCTGCGAATACTTCTTTTGCTCCGCGTAGACCATGGCCAGGTTCGCCAGGCTGATAGCTACATACGGGTGCCTGGGCCCGAGAGCCTCGGTTCTTATGGCAAGCCCTTGCTTGTGCAGCTGCTCGGCCTCGGTATATCTGCCCTGGCGGCGCCGCAGCAGGCCCAGGTTGTCCAGGCTGGTGGCCACGTCCGGATGGTCAGGACCGAGCGTGTAGCGGCTTATCTCAAGGGCCTCAGTGTACAGCGGCTCTGCCTCGTCGTAGCGTTGCTGGTCGAAGTAGAGGGCAGCCAGGTTGTTCAAGCTGGTGGCTACCTCGCGGTGCTTCGGGCCGAGCTGCTGGCGCCTTATGTCCAGGGCTCGCTGGTGCAAGGGCTCGGCTTCCTTGTACCGTCCCTGGTCGGCATAGAGAATGGCCAGATGGTCCAGACTGCTTGCTACCTCGGGGTCATCGGGACCCCGGCTTTCCTCCCGAATCTTGAGGGCGCGCTTGTAGAGCGTCTCGGCCTCCTTGTACCTGGCCTGGCGACGGTAGAGCGCCGCCAGGCTGTCCAGGCTGGTGGCGACGTCGGGGTGGTCCGGTCCCAGAGCCTTCTCTCTTATGCCCAGGGCGCGCTTGTCGGCCTGTTCAGCCTCCGTGTACTTGCCCTGCTGCCGGTACAGCACAGCCAGGGCATTGAGCGTTCTTGCCACATCGAGGTAATCGGGGCGAAGCTTTTCCCACAGGCGAAGGGCGCTCTTCTGCATCGCTTCGGCTTCGGCATACCGGCCCTGCTTCTCGTAGACTTCCGCCAGGTTGTTCAGGCTGGTCGGCAACCTGGTGTCGTTGGGCCCGAATTCCTGGGCCAGTTCCACAGCCTCCTCATAAGCCTCGGCGGCGGCGGCGTAATCCCCGGACAAATAGGCTTCCGTGCCAGCCTGAGAGCGCTCCTTCCACGAGCCGGGCTCCGCGGCGTGGGCGTTCACACCCGCCAGGGCGCAGATAATTGTTGCTGTCAGATAAAAGAATTGCCTGCCTAGCATAACAAAGATTGTTCCCCGGCAGCGCTGCCCGGGCAAGAGCCATTTTGACGCAGGTTTGACAATCCCCGCCTGCCATCGCCGCATAAGGCCGATGGGCTGCCTGAAGCGGGCGACGGCACCCGATTGCGGTCTGGCCAGGCGCGATCCCCTCCCTAAACGATGCGACAAGACTTATCGCCTGTGCGCCTCTGCGGACGTGACCCAGCGCATCTGGGGATTTGGGCAGCGCATGTCCTGGCAGCGGCCCGTCAGGAGAGCGCGCCTTCCAGATCGGAGATCAAATCCTCGGCATCCTCGATGCCTACGGAAAGCCGGACTAACCCGTCGGTGATGCCGCGCCCTTCCCGGATCTCCTTGGGAATGGAGGCGTGCGTCATGGTGGCCGGATGACCGATTAACGACTCGACGCCGCCCAGGCTTTCTGCCAGGGCGAAGAGCTTTGTGCGCTGAAGCAGCTTCTGCGCCCGCTCCAGCCCGCCTTTGACGACAATCGATACCATGCCGCCGAAGCCGTCCATCTGTTTTTTGGCCAGGTCATGTTGCGGGTGCGAGGGCAGTCCCGGGTAGATGACCTTCTCGATGCTCGCGTGCTTTTCCAGAAACCGGGCTATGGCCAGGGCGTTCTTCTCGTGCTCGCGCATGCGCAGGGCAAGCGTCTTCAAGCCTCTCAGCACCAGCCAGCAATCGAAGGGCCCGGGAACGCCACCGACGGCGTTCTGGTGGAAGCGCAGCGTCTCGTGGAATTCGTCGTTGGCAGTGATGATGGCACCGCCGACGACATCACTGTGCCCGCCCAGGTACTTCGTCGTGCTGTGCACGACGATGTCGATGCCCTTCTCCAGCGGGCGCTGGAAGTAAGGGCTGGCGAAGGTGTTGTCGACTACGCTTATCAGTTCGCGGGACCTTGCCAGAGCAGCCAGCGCCGAAAGGTCCGCCAGCTTCAGCAAGGGGTTGGTCGGTGTCTCGAGCCAGAGCATCCTGGTGTCCGAGCGTATGGCGGACTCTACTGCTTTGAGATCTCTGGCGTCGACGTAGGTGAAGGACAGCTTGTAGCGCGAAAGGACTCTTTCGAACAGCCTGTACACGCCGCCGTAGACGTCATCGCCGACGACCACGTGATCGCCTGCCGAAAGGAGATTCATGACGGTGGCGCAGGCCGCCATCCCCGAAGCGAAGGCCAGACCATGCTTGCCGCCTTCCAGCGACGCCAGGCACTGCTCCAGCGATGTGCGCGTCGGGTTGTGCGTGCGGGAATACTCATAACCCTTATGTTTGCCCAGACCCTCCTGCACGTAAGTCGATGTCTGGTATATGGGGGTGATGATCGCTCCGGTGGCCGGGTCGGCCTCCTGGCCTGCGTGAATCGCCCTGGTTGAAAAATTCACCTTTTCGCTCCTACCTTGCTGGTCGGCTCGTTGCTTTCCATGCGCTCGCGGAAGTGCGTCATGATATCGAATTTGGTGAGCACCCCGCAGGCCTTCTTCTCCCTGGTGATGACGACCATGGCCGTGCCGATCTTGAAGGCTCTATAAACCAGGTCGATCTCCGTATCCAGGTCGAACTGCGGAAAGGGCCGTCCCATGACGTTGCTGATCTTCACGTGTTCGGGATCCTTCCGTTCGTAGACGACCTGCATGGCGACAATATCGTTGATGGAGCCGACCGACTGCCCGTCCTCCGTGATGACAGGCAGTTGATCCACCTGATAGCGCTCCATGAGATCGATCGCTTTCTGAACAGAGTCTTCGGGACGCACAGCGATAAGCTCGGGCAGTTCCCGCCCTTTTTTCTTGAGCTCGAGCAGGTCGCGCACGTAATATGTGTGCCCGGGAGCAGGCAGGAAGCCGTTTTCCTGCATCCACTCGTCAGAGAATATCTTGCTCAGATACCCGCGCCCGCCATCCGGCATAAGAACAACGACGATGTCGTCTTTGCTCAAGGTTTCGGCTACGCGCAGGGCGGCAACGGTCGCCGTGCCGGAAGACCCGCCGACCAGGATGCCTTCCTCGCGTGCCAGGCGCCGCGCCATGACGAATGAATCCTTGTCGCTCACGCGAATGATCTCATCAATAAGCTTGAGGTTGACGTTGCGCGGGATAAAGTCCTCGCCTATTCCTTCCACCTTGTAGGGTTGCGCCATGTCGCCCGAGTATATGGACCCTTCCGGGTCTACACCGACAATCTTTATGTTCGGATTCTTCTCCTTGAGGTACCTTGCGGTACCAGATATGGTGCCGCCCGTGCCGACCCCGGCCACGAAGCAAGTTATCTTGCCGTCGGTAGCTTTCCAAATCTCGGGACCGGTGCTGAGATAGTGCGCCTCGGGATTGTCTGGGTTGGCAAACTGATTGGGCTGGAAGGCGCCCGGTATCTCCAGCGTCAGGCGATTGGCTACCGAGTAGTAGCTCTCCGGAGAGCTGGCCGAGACCGAAGTGGGCACGACCACGACCTCCGCCCCGTATGCCTTGAGCAGGTTGATCTTCTCCTGGGCTACCTTGTCCGGCACGACCAGGATGCAGCGATAGCCGCGCACTGCGGCAATCTGCGCCAGGCCGGTGCCGGTGTTGCCGGAGGTCGGCTCGATGATCGTTCCACCCGGCTTGAGCAGCCCCACCTTTTCCGCCTGTTCGATCATTTTCAACGCCGGACGATCCTTAACCGAGCCGCCCGGGTTGAAAGCTTCGACCTTGGCTAAGACGAGAGGCTTGAGCCCGCTTGTCACTTTGCTGAGCTTTACAAGGGGCGTCGAGCCGACTGTTTCGAGGATGGTGTTGTAGTACTGCATCCCGGCGGGACCTCCATTACAATAAGGACGAAGAGGCAGTCCACAATTATAAGCCGAACGCCTGCCGCCTGTGGGCGGGCTGAGGCTAAAGAGCGACAACGTGACTTCTCAAGAAAAGCACCTGTGGAAACCGGAGGACCTGTCCGGCTGGGATGCGGATGAAGAGCTGGGAGAGCCGGGCAGCTATCCGTTCACGCGCGGCATCTACAGGCAGATGCACCGGGCACGCCTCTGGACGATGAGGCAATATGCCGGCTTCGGGACGGCTGAAGAAACCAATCAACGCTTTCGCTACCTCTTGGCAAACGGTCAGACGGGACTGTCCGTCGCCTTTGATCTGCCCACGCAGATGGGCTACGACAGCGACGATCCCATGGCGGCTGGAGAGGTCGGACGCACGGGCGTTGCTATAGACAGTCTGGAGGACATGGAGCGGCTGTTTGCCGAGATTGACCTTTCGCGGGTCTCGACGTCGATGACGATCAACGCGACCGCCTCCATCCTGCTCATGATGTACCGGGCGGTGGGTCTCAGGCAGGGCGTAGAACCGGCGCAGCTCCAGGGCACCATTCAAAACGATATCCTCAAGGAGTATGAGGCGCGCAATACATACATCTATCCTCCTGGTGCGTCCATGCGCATAATCACGGACATCTTCGAGTACTGCGCGCGAGAGATGCCCCGCTTCAATACCATCTCCATAAGCGGCTATCACATTCGGGAAGCCGGCGCTACAGCCGTTCAGGAGCTGGCCTTCACGTTCGCCAATGCCATCGAGTACATAAAGGCGGCTCTGGCCCGCGGGCTTGCCATCGATGATTTCGCTCCTCAGTTGAGTTTCTTCTTTGTGGCCCAGATGAACTTCTTCGAAGAAATTGCCAAGTTCCGTGCTGCCAGAAGGATCTGGGCACGGCTCATGAGGGAGCGGTTCGGGGCAAAAAATCCCAAGTCGATGATGCTCCGTTATCACGTCCAAACCGCCGGCTCCAGTCTTACCCTTGCCCAGCCCGACAACAACATAGTGCGCACGGCGCTCGAGGCGCTGGCTGCGGTGCTGGGCGGCTGCCAGTCGCTGCACACCAACTCCAAGGACGAGGCCATCTCTTTGCCTTCGGAGGCGGCTGCGCTGACCGCTTTGCGGACCCAGCAGATCATCGGCTATGAGACCGGTGTGACCAACGTAGCCGACCCTTGCGGAGGGGCATATTTTATCGAAACTTTTACGGATGAGATTGAGGCCGAGGTCCTAGAATATCTCGAGGCCATCGAAAAGCTGGGCGGTGCCATCGCTGCTATCGAGACCGGCTACATACAGAAAGAAATTCAGGAAGCCGCCTACGAAATGCACCGAGATATCGAGGAAAAACGGGCAATCATAGTCGGCGTCAACCAGTTCATCGACAAGGCGCACGAGCCGGTGACCATTCTCAAGGTCGATCCGGCAATCGAGACCGCTCAAAAAGAGCGGCTGGCGAACTTGCGCCGGCGACGCGATGGCGGGAAGGTCGATAAGTGCCTGTCCGCGCTCGAGAAAGCGGCGCACGGAAACGAGAATCTGATCCCCTTGATCGCAGAGGCTGTCGAGTCATACGCTACCGTGGGTGAGATAAGCAACGCGCTCAAGACCGCCTTCGGAAAGTTCAGACCGCTTGTCACCCTCTAGCTGTCACCCTCACTTCGGTATCTCATGCGCTCCAGACTTCTATCGGCGGTTTTGTTGGCTGCATTTTTATCGCTTACTCTGCCGGCTCGGTCGCAACAGACAATCTTCAACGTCCCCAGCGCCACGGAAACACCGCGCGGACAATTGTTTTTGCAGAATGAAGGGCAGTTCAGGCCGTGGACGCCCGGCGCCTTCTACATAGGCACCCAGTATCAGGCGGTCGGCATCGGTTATCACACTGAACTGGATCTCACGCTCTTTAACGTAACCGCGCCCAAATCAGGGCCGATTACGCTCGGGGTCGGATTCAAGTCCTGCGTGCCGGTGTTCAAGGAGCGGTTCAAAAAGCGGGAGTTCAAGGTCACCGTAGGAGAGATCCTGCCGATCGCCCTCGAGCGCTCCGGCGGCATCGACGGCGTCGGGAACTGGACTTATGCACATTTCAGCGGTCGCCTGCCCGGTTTAAAGACGCGCATCACGGCAGGAGTGTCTGTGGGAACCGAGGAGGTGTTCGCCAGGAACCATGTCTGCTTCATAGGCGGCTATGAGCAGCCGGTCACCGAACGCTTTACCCTGCAGGGCGACTGGTTCTCCGGCCGGCACAGCCTGGGCCTGTTCATCCCCGGCTTCTCCTACGCCTTCCCGCGGGATTACACGCTGTATTGCGGTTTCCAGATCCCCAACTATCGCGAAAACGGGCGGACCGGCTTTGTCGTGGAGCTGGCCAAAATCCTCCCCCTCAAGCCGTGGTAAGGGTGCGCCCCCAGGTCGGGCCCCAATATGTGTCACGTGCATAAAGTGGTGGAAATTGACGCCAAACATGCGCCACGCTCATAATATTTGCACGTAATTCATGCATCTCATGCATAGTGGTCCTGCTCGGTCGAGTACGGGCGCGGGGGCGTCGGCCGGTGTGAAATATGCAACCTGTTACTGGCGGGGCGCTTGTGGTTGAATCAAGGCATGCTTACGCCGCGGGTCTCGATCATCATTGTTAACTGGAAGACGCCCAGGCTGCTTGCTGCCTGTCTGGACTCTCTGGCTGCGGACCCGCGCCGGCAGGAATTCGAAATCGTCGTGGTGGACAATGCCTCCGGGGACGGCTCGGTGGAGATGCTGGCGGAACGTTACCCGGCGGTCAGGGTCATCGCCAACTCCGAAAACGTCGGTTTCTCCAGAGCCTGCAACCAGGCTATTCCGGTGGTGTCGGGGCGGTTTGTTCTTTTGCTCAACCCGGATACCGTCGTGGCGGCCTCTGCCGTCAGCACGCTGGCTGATTTCATGGAGGCGAACCCGGGCTGCGGCGCTGTCGGACCGAAGGTGCTCAACCCGGACGGAACGCTCCAGCTGGCCTGCCGGCGCTCGTTCCCGGACCCGCTGGCGGCCTTTTGCCGGGTCACCTACTTGAGCCGGCTGTTCCCCGGAAACCGTGCCCTGGCCAGGTACAATCTCACCTATGCCGATCCCGATTCGGTGCTCGAGGTAGATGCGCTTTCCGGTTCCTGCATGATGGTGCGCCAGGAGGCGATCCAACAGGTCGGGCTGCTCGACGAAGACATTTTCATGTTCGGCGAGGACATCGACTGGTGCTGGCGCATCAAACAAGCGGGCTGGAAAGTGTGTTACGTGCCGCAGGCTGTCGTGTATCACTACCATGGCGCAGCCAGCCGCCTGCGCCCGGTGGGAGCCACCATCAACCTGCACAAGGGCATGGAGGTCTTTTACCGCAAGCACCTGGCCGGCAGGTACCCGCTGCCTTTCAACCTCCTGGTCTATTCGGCGATCTGGGCAAGAGCCGGCATCTTCATAGTGCTCAGGCTGGCGGGCAATCTCCTGCCGGCTCGGCGCGCCGAGCCCTCGATCCCTGCCTCGTCCGGTGAGCTTGTCTCCTCGGCGCGGGAACAATGAGCGTCGCGGACGGCTCATCGTCATCCATGGCGGATCCGAAAGTGCTGGTGACGGGAGCCACCGGCCTTGTCGGTCGCGCGCTCGTGGCAAAACTCCTGGCGCAGGGCTTGCCGGTCAGGGCTCAGGTCAGAAGCGCGGCGCTCTTTTGTGATACCGCCGGCGGTGCCTGGCAGAACGTGGAGGTTAAAGAAGCGGACTTTGCTGTTGCCGAAAAGCGCGATCTGGCGGCGCTTGTGCAGGGCTGCTCGGCGGTGGTGCACACGGCTGCTCTGGTGCATGACCCGGACGCCGCCGTTGCTGACTTCGAGCGGATCAACGTGCGGGCCACGCGAGAGCTTGCTGAAGCCGCGGCGCAAACCGGTGTCGAGTCGTTTGTCTTTCTCAGCACCATCGGCGTCTATGGGCAGGGACCTCTGGAGAATGTCAGGGAGGACGCTCCCATAAAGCCGGTCACCGCTTATGCAGTATCGAAAGCGAAAAGCGAGGACTGGCTATTATCCGCGGGTCTGTTCGAGCGTACCGTTGTCTTGAGACCCTCGCTTGTGTTCGGAGAAGGAGACCGTGGCAACCTGATCAAGCTCATTCGCCAGATCAAGTCTGGGAAGTACGTTCATGTCGATGCCGGCCTGACCAGCAAGAGCCTCATCTATTCCGGGGACCTTGCCCGGGCCATATGCCTGTCCCTGGCGGATCTGCCGGGAGGAAGGCATGTCTACAACATCGCCAATCCGGATGCCGTGTCGTTGACGGCGCTGGTCACGACAATCGCCCGCTGCCTGGGCCGGCGCTGCCAATTTGTCACGCTGCCGAAGCCGCTTGTCATGCGGGTTGCCAGGCTGGCGCACCTTATGCTGGGCAAGAGGTCGCCGGTAACAGCCGAACAGATAGACCGGCTTGTCACCACCGCCACCTGTTGCGTCGAGAAGTTTGTAGCGGCTACCGGCTTCCGCCCGCAATACACGCTGCCGGAGGCGCTTGCGGCAGAGATTGCCTGGGGGCAATCGACGGGCCTGCTGTGAGGCGCCGGGGTCAGCCTGCTCAACGCTTGAGTCTTTCCAGTTTCTCCTTGACCCCCAGCGCCTCCGGGGTCTGCCCCTCCATACTCGTCGAGCGCTCGGCCAGCTCGGCTGCCTGTTCTTTCATGCCGAGCTTGAGGCTGAGCTGGGCGGCAGCAGCCAGCGACCGGGCATCTTGCTGCTGGCGCAAGGCTTGCCCCAGCAGCTTGGCCGCAAACTCGGGATCGGCCACGCGCAGCTGCAAGTCTGCTCGAATCAGATACGGCCAGGGATTATTGGGCGCCAGCTGACCAGCCTGGTGCAGCAGGTCGTCCGCCTCCTGCAGGCGTCCCAGAGCCATTCTTGCCCTGCCCAGGTCGATCATGGCGTCTACGCTGCCGGGAGCATCATCGAGGACGCTTTCGAACAGCTCAACCGCTTCTGCGGGTTTGCCGAGCGCCAGGTACACCTCGCCTGCCACCAGCCGGCAGAATGTCTCCCTGTACTTGAGCGTTTGCTCCCCTGCTTCGCCCGTAAGCAGGGACAGGGCTTCGGCAGGCTGGCCCAGGCGGAGCTTTCCTTGGGCAATCAGGCAATTGGCGAGATGATGCGCGGAGTCCTGTCCGGACTGACCGCCGGCTGTCACCTGTGTCAAAACCAGCCTGGCTATTCTCATCGCTTCCCTGGTGTGCCCTAGCCGCATGTAGAGATCGGCCTTGTTCACCAGTGCGTGATTGTCCCGGGGCGCCAGCCTTAGGGCACGCTCGAGCAGGTCTTTCGCCTTGTCGAACTGGCGCATCTGCATGTAGATGTACGCCAGGCTGACCTTCGGCTCGACATAATCGGGCTTGAGCAGAAGCGCTCTGTGCCAGTACTGGCGGGCTTTCTCGAAATTCCCCAGGCGGAACTCGGCCCCGGCCAGATTGTTCCAGGCCTGGGCAAAGGCCGGATCGAGCGAGGTCACCTTGCGGTAGCGATTCCGGGCTGCCTCGTAGTAGCCGGCGTTGAAGGACTTGTTGGCGCTTCCGTAAAGGAAGTTGACGGCAGCCTTGCGTCCGAGGAAGAAGACCAGGCCGACGGCAATGAGCACGGAAAGAAGCATGCGATTGATGGAAACCAGCCGATATACGCCTTTTACGTGTGGCAGCTCGGCGGCCGGACAGACCAGAACGTCGACCGGCTCGGGCGCAAATCCGAACCGTGCCCGGCAGAGCTGCTGATAAAGCGCCTCGAACTCGTCCAGCTTGAAAAGGAAGGAAGGAACGTGTTGAGGAAACGAAAGTGCGCCGGGGCGTCTGGACAGATAGATGGTCATCCGGCGTGCCGGCTGCCCGAGCCGGAAGGCGCGTGAAAAGAGGGCCTGCGTTTCCAGTCCCACCGCCTGCACCCGTGACCAGGGGATCACGTGTCCCAGCCGCCACAGCCTGATACCGCGGGCATCCACGCGCACGCCTGCGCTTAGAAGCCTGACCAGGTGAAGCATGGCCAGCGAGCCGACGAACCAGAGGATGAGTGCCACGATCCAGACCTTGAGCACGCGCAGCGCCCAACTAAGCGGATCGGCAGAGCTGGGAATGAGAGCTATGGAATCCGGCAAGGCCAGAAGCGTGGCGACAACCACGGAGCTGCCCTGGGACAGGCGCGTGAGCGCCTGCGGATCGTATCGGATGAGCATGGGATAAGCGGGATATGCCGGGATATCCTCCGGCTTCGTCTCAATCACCCGTGATATCAACCCTCATTGGGGGCATCCTAAATATCTATAATGCCCCACCGGCTGTCTTGATGTTGCCCGGATTTGCGCAGGCACTTGGTTTTGGCGATGCGGGGCAAATGATAACTGGGCAACAAAAAATCTTCTACTGACTACCGGCCCCTTTCCAGTAGATTAAACACCTGGTAGATTAGGTAGACATTAACCCGATCATTAAACGCCGGGGCGAGAGCGGCAGCCTTGCCCGGGTTTCCCGGAAGCCAAGGGCTAAGCGTATTTCGGGGGCTCAACCTGTAACGATTTGGAAATCGTGGGCGGAGAGCGCGAAACTGGGCTAAATTGGGTGGGGTTAATATTAAGTGGGCAGTTGGATGCGAGGTGAGACTCTTGAAGATCCTGATAATTGAGGACGATGTCAATATTGCGCGCCTTATTGAGCTGGAGCTTGGCTATGAGGGTTATCAGGTCCAGGTAGCCCACGAGGGCAATCATGGGATTGACCTGTTCAAGAAGGAGCAACCCGACCTGGTCTTGCTCGATGTGATGCTTCCGGGGCTGGATGGCATAGAGGTCTGCAAGAGACTGCGCTCCATCTCGAAAGTGCCGGTGATCATGCTCACTGCCAAAGACGGGGTTCAAGACAGGGTGGTCGGGCTCGACAGCGGAGCCGATGACTACCTGACCAAGCCGTTCGCCACCGAAGAGCTCCTGGCCAGAATTCGTGCCGTAATGCGCCGCAAGCCGCAGGAAGGCATCCTCACCTACGCCGACCTCTGGATGGATCAGCTCAACCGTGTCGTCAAGCGGGGCGAGCGGCAACTCGATTTACGAGCCAAGGAGTTCGACCTGCTCCGCTTGTTCATGCAGTACCCGGAACAGGTGCTGTCCCGGGAGTTCATCTTCGATAAGGTGTGGGGATACGACTTCATCGGCGAATCCAACGTCATCGAAGTCTATATCCGTTATCTGCGCTCGAAGCTCGAGGACGGCAACCAGAAGCGCTTGATTCAAACCGTCCGCGGCGAAGGCTACGTTCTGCGCGAAGAAGAGCCCTCGCGTTAGGAGTTGATTGTAAGGGCTCCGTCGCCCCCGCGACTCCGCCGCGTTCTTATGCTCCGGTGCCTGGCATGCTACGCACCTTCGCTCAGCCGTCGTTGCCTCGCTGGTCGTTGGTGCGTGTCAAGCAAGAGCGCCCGGAGGGCGTTAGAGCGCTCCGGGCGTTTGCTCACGTTCCCCCAGATGTCTTTACAAGTGTTGTCCCAGCGAGCTGCCGTAGCCGGGCTGCATCATCAGTTGCAAGCGCGATTGCACGTCCGGCGACATCGTCTGCAGGGTCTTCAAAGCCCGGCAGCGAACGTAGGGGTTGTCGTCCTCACTGAGCTTGAGAAGGATGTCTTCCGGCATGTGCGGATTTTCGGCCACGCCGTAGCGCACGTCGACGTCTTCGTCCTCGGACAGGGTGGCAAGGATTTCCGGTGGCGTGTTGGGGTTCTCGGCAACGGCCAGGCGAACGTCCGAGTCTGCATCGCTGGCCAGTCGTGTCAGGATCTCGATCGGAGTGCGCGGGTTTTCCGCCACCCGCCGGCGAATGGCGGAAAGCTTGTCGTCAGCCAGGCGCGCCAGGACCTGGCGGGGGGTGTTAGGGTTGCCCGCCACCACCCGTCTTACGTGATAGATGTCGAAGTCATGGCTGGTTGAGCTTCCTGTTGTTGCTTTTGGAGCGGACTCGTAATCGTTGTATTCGTCTTCTACTCTGGCTGGATCGCTGTATCCGTCTCGATCGGGCATCTACATCTACTCCTGTATCGGGAAGCCGCACAGTCCGTAACTCCCTTGTACCCGCTAACGTCGTGCGCCAACCTGGATGGCGCAACATTTAATGAAAGGCAGCCAGGGCCAGTGTTTTGGCGACATCGAGCAATCACCATGGGATTTCCCCTACTGAAAACCGGCTAACTGGGCGATTCCAAGAAGAAATAACCCGTTTGGGCTCTTGTGAGACCCGCTCTGTAAAGTTATGATAAGCGAGCATGATGTCGGGCTCATCGTGACAACAGTAGTCAGGAAGCCACTCTTGCTGCTCGAGGTCTGAATGATGACAAGGGTAAAAGAGCTGATCAGAGGACAGGATGCCCGTGATCTCGGTTCCTCGCTCGGCATCCTGTCCCAGAGTGGCAGCGGGGGCTGGGTGATATGCCTGCCTCCCGATTTGAAGGCCTACCAGGGCGAGCTGGAGGCTTTGCTGGGCAGGGTTTTCGCCGGCAGCGGCCAGCTTCTCTCGGACAACTTTGACCTGGCTCAGCAGATGTCGCTCAACTGGTGCATGTCGAAGTGCCGGCAGGTCGGTATATCTTTCGAGGAGAGTCTAAGCAAGTTGCCGGCAATGGGCGAAGGGGCGCTGGCCGACCAGCAGGTTTAGTCGGAGTCGGGCGGCTCGATTATCGGCGTGACCGAGACGACCTCGTCGTCCTCAGCCAGTTGCTGCAGGCGCACGCCGGTTGCCATGCGCCCCTGGGCGCTTATCTCGCTCGTTTGCTGGCGGACCACGATGCCGTTGGCGGTGGCAATCATCACCTCGTCTCCCGGCTCGACTACGCGCAGGCTGGCCAGGCGCGACTGAGCGTTCTTGAACTTGGTGCCGATGATGCCGATGCCGCCGCGACCCTGGCGCCGGAACTCTTCGATGTTGACGCGCTTGCCGTAGCCGTCGTTGGTTACCACAAGGACGAAGGCGTCCGGTTTCGGTTCGAGCACATCGAAGCCGACGATCTTGTCTCCGTCGCGCAGCGTGATGGCGCGCACGCCACGGGCTGAGCGCCCCAGGGGTCTCAATTCCTCTTCGCTGTAGCGGATGCACATGCCGTCGCTGGTGCCGATGATTATATCCATCTTGCCGTTGGAGGGGCGCACCCAGCCAAGCTCGTCGCCTTCGTTGAGGGTGATGGCGATGATCCCCGAGCGCCTGATGTTGGCGAACTCGGTCATGGAAACCTTTTTGACGTAGGCCTGCCGGGTAAGCATGACAAGATACTGGTCATCTTTGTACTCCGATACAGGAATGACCGCTGTCACGGTGTCCTCCTGCGCGATGGGCAGAAGGTTGACGATGGCCAGACCGCGCGCCGTTCGGCCGGCCTCGGGCAGGTCCATGACCTCGAGGGAGTAGACCAAGCCGCGACTCGTGAACACGAGCAGCTTGTCGTGCATATTGGCCGTGAAGAAATGTTGGAGGTCGTCCTCCTCCCGTGTCTTCATGCCGGTTACGCCCTTCGTGTTGCGGCGCTGGCGGCGGAATGTGTCGAGCGGCAGGCGCTTTATGTAGTCCTGCTTGGTGATGAATACGGCCATGGGCTCGTTGGGTGTCAGGTCCTTTGCCGAAAGCTGCGTGTCCGCCTGCCCCTCGATGCGCGTGCGCCGCGGGTCGGCATACTTCTCCTTTATCTCGCTAAGTTCCTTCTTGATGATATCCAGGACAAGCTGGCGATCCTCGAGGATGCGCTTGTACTCGGCAATCTTTTCGACGAGCTCGGCGTGCTCTTTTTCAATCTTGCCTCGCTCCATTCCGGTCAGCCTGCGCAGCTGCATGTCCAGGATGGCGTTGGCCTGCGCCTCGTCGAGCTCGAAGCGGCTCATGAGCGATTGCCTGGCGTCTTCGGTAGTCTCGGCCGAGCGGATGATGCGAATGACCTCGTCGATGTTCGACTGGGCCTTGAGGAAGCCTTTCAAGATGTGGGCACGGTCTTCAGCTTTCTTCAGGTAGTAGCGCGTGCGCCTGGTCACCACGTCGATGCGGTGGTCGATGAACTCCTGAATCAGGTCGGCCAGCTTGAGCGTTGCCGGGCGCCCGCGCACCAGTGCCAGCGTGTTGACCGGGAAGGCCTGCTGGAGCTGAGTGTGTTTGTAGAGGTTGTTGAGGACTACCTGCGGGTTGGCGTCGCGCTTGAGCTCGATGACCACGCGAACGCCGCTTCGGTCAGTCTCGTCGTTGACGTCGCTGATGCCGCTTATCTTCTCGTCCCTGACCAGCTCGGCTACCCGTTTGGTGAAGGCTTCCGGTCCCACCGTGTAAGGCAGCGATGTCACGACCACCGCCATGCGCGACTGCCGCCCGCCGCCGCCCGGTATCTGCTCGATGGTCGCGTCGCCGCGTACCTGAATGGAGCCGCGTCCGGTCGTATAAGCCTCGACAATCCCGTCGGTGCCCATAATCACGCAGCCGGATGGGAAGTCGGGGCCCTTGATGTACTGCATGAGGCCTACGGAATCGAGGTCGGGATCGTCGATTTTGGCAATCGTGCCGTCGATTACCTCGCCCAGGTTGTGCGGTGGGATGTTGGTGGCCATGCCCACGGCGATGCCGGCCGAGCCGTTGAGAAGGAGCATGGGCACACGTGAGGGCAAAACCACCGGCTCGCGGCGGCTGTCGTCGAAGTTGGGCCGCGTATCGACGGTTTCGGCCTCGATGTCGGCCAGCATTTCCATGGCCATGGGAGCCAGCCTGGCTTCCGTGTAGCGCATCGCGGCAGGCGGGTTGTCCAGGTCTCCGAAGTTGCCGTGTCCGTCCACGAGCACGTACCGGCTGGCGCCCGGCTGCGCCAGCCTGACCAGGGCTTCGTAAATGGCCGAGTCGCCGTGCGGGTGGTATTTACCCATTACATCGCCCACGGTGGTGGCTGCCTTGCGGTAGCGCTCGGTAGGCGAGAGTCCCAGCTCGTACATGCCGTAGATGATGCGCCTGTGAACCGGCTTCAGACCGTCGCGGACGTCGGGCAGGGCCCGGCTGACGATGACCGACATGGCGTAGTCGATGAACGAGCGCCGCATTTCGTCGCGCAGCTCGACGGAGACAATCCTTTCACCGGGCAATTGCGTACTCAAAGCTCAACCTCTCGCTGGACCGGATTCCCTCGAAAACCAGTTAAACGCCGGACAGATGCACGGCTACCGCCCACTTCGGCTACTCCCGTGCCCGACACGAAAACACGCAAAAGCACGGCAGTCAGGGCAGTTTCAAACCTCCGACTAAGTATATCATGCAGCCGCATGCGGCTTGTGAGTGCCGTTTTAGCGATTTTACCGGCGCTTCCGCCCATCCGCAGGGTAGAAGACACCGGGTATCGGTAGATCGACTTGCGGGCCCAGACCGGCGCTTAACCTGGTCGGAAACTTAACCGATATCGGTTAACTGTCGCAGGGACTAGGCGCGCTCAACCTGGTCGGAAACTTAACCGATATCGGTTAACTATCGCAGGGACTAGGCGCGCTCAACCTGGTCGGAAACTTAACCGATATCGGTTAACTGTCGCGGGCGTGGGGCGCGCCTGACCCGGCCGGAGACCTATCCAAGACGAATGATCCGACCGGCAGGGCTGAGCAGCCGGACAAACCTGCTATCCTGATCCTCTGCGCCTGGTTTGCTGGGAGGATTTCGGGTGGCCGTGACGGAGACGGAAGGCACGAGGCTTCGCGGAGAAAGGCTGCGCAAGCTGCGGGAGCTGCGCGCGCAGGGTGTGAACCCTTATCCCTACTGTTTCAGGCGTACGCATCTGGCCGCCCAACTGCACGAGCAGTATCGCGAGTTGCCGCCGGGCACCGAGACCGAGGACGAGGTGCGGGTCTGCGGGCGTATCATAAACGAGCGTAACACCTGGATGTTCGTCGACCTTTATGACGAGTCCGGAAAGATCCAGCTATTCTGCCACAAGGAGAACCTGCCGGAAGACGACCTGAAGCGGCTCAGGCTGCTGGATAAGGGAGACTTTCTGGGCGCCACCGGCAAGATCAGGCGCACCAAAGCCGGAGAGCTGTCCGTGCGTGTGTCCTCGTATGAAGTTCTCTGCAAGTCGCTGCAACCACTGCCGGACAGCTGGGACGGCTTTACCGATGTGGAGGCCCGCTACAGGCACCGTTACGTCGACATGATCATGAACCCCTCGGTCAGGGAGACCTTTCGCAAGCGCGCCCTGACCATAAGGCACATGCGGGAATTTCTCGATGGGCGAGGCTTCCTCGAGATCGAAACCCCGGTTCTGCAGGTGGAGGCCGGCGGGGCGGACGCTCGCCCGTTTGTTACGCATCACAACGCGCTTGATATAGACCTTTACTTGCGCATAGCAACCGAACTCCACTTGAAACGGCTCATCATAGGTGGGTTTGAAAGCGTCTATGAGATAGGGCGCATTTTCAGGAACGAAGGCATCAGCACCAAGCACAACCCCGAGTTCACCATGCTGGAGATGTATAAGGCGTACGGCGACTATTTCGAGCTGATGGACTTCACGGAGGAGATGCTTGCTTACATCGCCGAAAGGGTGGTGGGTTCGACAAAGGTTGTCTACCAGGGCACCGAGATAGACTTTGGCAGACCCTGGCGCCGAGTTACCATGCACGATGCCATCAAGGCAGTGACCGGCCTGGACGTCGACAGCCTGACAGACTTCGCATCCGCTCGTCAAGCCGCCGTCCGGCTTGGTGTCGAGCTTGGCGATGAGGACACGCGCGGCGCGGTAATCAATGCCATATTCGAGGACAAGGTGGAGTCCTCGCTAATTCAGCCGACGTTTGTAATCGACTACCCGATTGAAATCTCTCCGCTCACCAAGGTACACCGGTCCACGCCCGGTTGCGTCGAGCGGTTCGAGCTGTTCATTTACGGGCGCGAACTGGCCAACGGCTATAGCGAGCTTACCGATCCGGAGGATCAGCGAGCCCGCCTGGAGGAACAGGCGCGCAAGAAGGCAGCCGGGCACGAGGAGGCGATGCCGCTGGATCTGGACTTCATCCTTGCCATGGAGTATGGCATGCCGCCGACAATGGGCATCGGGATCGGCATCGACAGGCTGGTCATGTATCTGACCGACTCGGCCTCCATCCGCGACGTGATCCCCTTCCCGACGATGAAACCACTGGCGCGGTCGTAGTGGGCGCTGCCATGGTGCGCCCGCAGCGGATCCCGCCGCGGAGGTTACCCGGGATCCCCAATGGTCTTGCTAATATACAGGGGGCGGCAGCTACCCACCCACCCCGGGCAAATCATCATGAGCCTCGTGCGTTTCTATGTCAGTGAAAGCCAGTTGATTATACCGACCGTGGCCAAAACGGAAGCCGGCTTCTACACGGAGATCGAGCCGGTGGCTGTTATGGATATCAGGGACGCTGCCTTCGTCCGGGAATCGCTGCTGGCCATTCTCAGCCGCGACAATCCTGAGGTCCCCACGCCGAAACGACAAGATGAGCCCGGCTCCGTCGTTCTGGAGACAATGGGACTGAAGAAATGGCAAGCTTTCGAGAGGAAGGCGGTTCTATATACGGTTCACCAGAGCGCGGAGTCGATTACTGTATATGCCACCGGACGCGGTGCTGATGGACTGTGGATGGAGGATCCTCGCAGGCACAGGTCGTTCGAGCTCGGCACACCGCTTGCCGAACTAGTCGACTATTTGTTTGCGGACATGCTCGCCCTGCCGGAGGCCGCACCCAGACCGGTCCTCATGCTGCCGCCGCCCCGGGAGCAGTCCTGAGCCGCTTCCGCTCGCCGCTGCCCGGCGTGCGGACCTGACCTGCCGGCCCCGGCGCTCAACTGGCCCGAGGTTCTGTCGGTCAAGGCAGGCGCTCGGGAAGCGGAGCGGCAGCGACAAGAGCGTAATTTCCAAGGAAACCATCCAAGCTGACTTGCTGGAACACTTCGGTGTCAGGCTTTCGCAGCTGCCACCGGTACGTGATTGAGCTGACCGATTATCTGGAAGGTGCCGAGGCCCGGGCGGTCGGACAGGTCGACTCCATCGATGTCTACAACGTGTTCAACGCCGGCGTCCGGCTCTACAGGGATGGGCAGCCCAACAAGGCAGAGGGGTGCTGGCCGCCCATAAGACTGAGTACCGATTGCACCCAGGCTGGCTCGATACGCGATATGGTGGCACGCCTGCAGTTCCCCAACCTGGATTACGGCGACAACGTCGATACCGGCAACGGCGAGAACGACGACTGGATGTGCAACAGTCTGACCAGCTTCCTGCTTACAAAAGCCGGCATCGACACAGCCAACCCGCGCATCCGTCCCCTGGGCGGCTTGACCCCGGCTGGGAGGCGGGCAGGATGCTGGCCAACGGCTCCGGGCCTGTGCCGGGGTGTATCGGCTGATGCGATGCAGGGAGCGGCACCGGCTCCGACGGTTAGGCCCGCTGCGGCTTTTGATTGGTTAGCCCAGCGTTGTGAACCCGGCGGACAGCAGGCCCAGCAGTGCGCCGGCTAGGGCGCCGAAACTCCGGAAGCCGCTGTCGAGATCGAGGGTTCCGTCGGCTTTGAATTTTAACCTCAGTGCCTTGACGAGAAGTCTTTCCAGCTCGGGGGTCGTCCCCGGGCGGATGTCCGACGGCCTTTTCAGGGCAAGAATTGATGACAGGAAGTATCTTCCCATGACCTCCTGAGACCGAACCCACTGGAGCAATTCCTGGCTGACGTGGCGGCGATCGAGGCGCTCGGAATAGCTCTTGTACCGGAGTGGCTGCTCTCCCAGTGCCGCTTCCCAGAGCACCAGGCCGAAGGCCAGCAGGTCGTCGGGCTCCAGGAGAGGATAGTAGGCCGGGGTCGTAACGGCGCAGGGAAGCTGCGTTCCGTCATCCAGCTCCAGCACGCCGAAGCAGCCGGGATCGATGAGTTTTATCCCTGCTGCGGTGACCAGGATGTTCTCCGGTTTGAGATCTCCGTGATAGTCGAATTTTCGGGTCTTGGACAAACGCTCCATTGCCTGGGCGACGTCGATTAACGCCTGGACCGGTACGGGGCCATCGCTCATGATCTCGCGCAGCGTGCGTCCTTCGATCAGCTCCATGCGCAAATAACAACTTGATTCTTGTTGAGCAATCTCCTCCACCACCACAAGCTCCGGATCCGACACAGCCTGCAACTTCTTGCCCTGTGATGCGAGCAACTTGTACGGATCCGGGCAGATATCTATGACGGCGTCGGTTATAAGACCGAGAGCTTCGGTGTGCAGCGCGCCGGTCGACCCACCGCTGCCGATCAGTTCCGGCGGCTTGGCTACCTTGAAGACGCACGATTTGTTCTGCTCGAAGTTCGTGCCGCGATAGACCCAGGAAAAGGAGCCCTCCCCGACCAGCTCCTCGATGAGGAAATCTTGCACGGTAAGCCCGACCCAGGTAATCTGTTGTTCGATCATCGGCGCTCCCCTTCTACGATCCTGGCTGTACGCCTCATGGTATGTAACGATCCTCGTCCTCCTCAGCCTGCTGTCCGGACTCTTCTCTGCAGATTGCCTCCAGGACGAAGATTTTGGGGCGCCGGGACGGGTCGAGCGCGAGCATGGCAGCGATAAGCCCCGTGAGATCGTCGCTTAAATCCGGACGCAGAGCCTTTAGCGAGCCTGCTCCCGTTTGCGCCAGCAGGCGGCGGGCGCCCTCGTCCAGGAGGCCTGGCCGATGCGGGCGGGGCGGCTGCCCAGCCGACAGGAAAAAGAGGACCGCGCCCAGGGAAAAGATATCGCCCTCTCGCCCTGGCGGCTGCCCCAGCAGCAGCTCCGGGGCGGCGTATGGCCAGAGGAAATCTGGCAAGCCGGCAGGAAAGTACTCGGCCAGGTCAGGGTGCAAAGGTTGACCGTCGGCGTTGTGAGCAAACCACAGCTCGCCCAGCCTTGCCTGGTCTCCTTCTTTATAGACGCAGCGCGGGGAAACGCCCGCGTGCACCAGCTCTCTTCTGTGCAGGTGTCGCAGAGCGGAAACCAGGGAGGCGGCGACCTTCCACAGCTGTTGCTCGTCCAGCCGAACCCCGGCTTCCGGCAGCGATACTGTATGTGGTGCCATGTCCAGAATCTGGAAGTACTGCCCGTCCGGAAGCCACCCTGCCTCCAGCACGTTCACCACGCAGCGGTCCTCCGTCCAGGCGCGGGTGCGCAAGGCGTTCTGGCAGAGCGCCGAGGTATACGAATCGTCGTCTGGGAATACCAGGTCGGCCAGCCTCTGGCTACCGTCGATCTGCGACTCCACTAGCCATCGGCTGCCGATCGGACCGCTCTCATGCTCTCGCTTGATACGGTAGCCGCTCGCCCCTAAATTCTCGGTAGTGATACCTGGAAGCATGAGGATAGTTTACCGGCTTTACTCGCCACCTCGTTGCTCGAGGTCGGCACGGTACTCTTTGAGTGTCCTGGCCTTCGGGAACCTGCGATTGTCAGCCAGCCAGCGGGCTCTGGCCAGGATGCCCTCCACCTCGCCGGGCTTCAGCCCCAGTCCGGCAAGGCGCTGGCGGCCGGCCGGGGTATCGTGGGTGCTGACGAAGTCGCGGATCTTCTTGAGCGTGGCCTCCGACAGTTGCTGCTCAGAGAAGTCCGCCTTAAGCCGCTTGTTTATCCCCTCGTTGCCGACCAGGAACCATTGCGGCTCCCTGTCAGGCGGGAAAGCATAGTCAAGGTCGATGTTTTGAATCTTGGGACCCTGCGGAGTATCGCGCATGACGAAGTTCAAGGCGTGATCGTCCCCGTCGCCGTAGATGAGACGTTCGACGAACGCCTGCTCCATCTGCTGCTTGAGGTGAGGATCTTCCCGTACAAGGCGCGAAACGTCCTCGCTGCTGCCCCTGCCGCCGTACCTCTGGTGGGCGAGGCTGCGCAGCCGCCTTTCGATAGGATCGCCGGCTCGCTCCTGGACCCAGCCGCGCACAGGCTGCCCTTCGATGACAGCGTCGCGCGGGGCAGTGAGCGGAAAGCCGTTATCCAGACCGATGATTTCGTTGAGTTTGTAAGCGGCCATCTCCTTGCGGTAGCGGACCGCGGACTTGGAGCTGCCGTCGCCGAGGTCGTGAGCGTTGTGGAATATGACCTCCTTGTAGCTGCCGTCGGGCATCTGGACTTCGCCGAGGTACATGTCGTGCCCGCTGTTGCCCCCGCCCTGCCTGCCCTCCAGTCGAACAGGCTGATCGCGCAAGGCAATCTGCTTTTCGTCCAGACGGACATTGGCATCCCCGACCTTGGCCATCGGCTGGTCCAGCCGCGGCTGCGGCGCTTCCGGTCTGACAAGGTGCGGATTGGCCTCGGCTATGTCGGCACGTGGTACCTGGATGCGGCTGGCATCCTCCTTGAACATCCTCAGACTGCCGTCGGGATTGACGCCCTCCAGTCTCCAGCCTTCCTCGATGGCGCCGCTGCTGCGTCTGACCCTGTACCTTTCGCCCACCTTGAGTTGCCTGCCGGGGTTCAATTCGGCGAACTCCTGGGCACCCATGGGACGGTAACCGCCCTTGATGAGAATGACATCGCCGGTAATGCCGTTGTAGCCCTCCACCCTCCAGCTCTTGCCCTGGTACTGGATGCGATCGCCTGCCTTGGCGTCGAGATTGATCAACTGTCGCGGCGCCTCTTGCGGCACCTCCGGCCTGAGCCTGGGAGGCTCAACGGGCGGCGGTACATCGCCAGGCGGCGTCCTGCCTGCGGCAGCGTCGGCAACTTGTGCTGGCTGAACATCCGGAGGCTTCCGCACCAGCCAGGGCATATCACGGCCAGGCGTATGATAGGCAAGCTTCTCGTACGGCACGCCGAATACCTGCTGGCGCGGATCGAAAACCAGCCTCTGGCCGTCTATGAACACCTCGTTCCAGGCGTGGTTGAGTTGCGAGCCTGCCTTGGGAGGCCTGGTACCGGAGTACCCGCGTACGAAACTTACATCCAGACCGAACTCGTCGCCCAGGACTTTGAAAAGCAAGGCTTGATGCTGACAGACGCCTGCTCCCTCGCCGCGGGCAGCGCGCTCTATGAACTCGCCCAGCAAGACACGCTTACCTGCGAACTCCTTGCGCAGAGCGTAATAACCCTTGTCGACGGCATCTCCGCTCCAGCCTCTCGGTTCAAGTAGCTCTTTGGAGTACTGCGCCAGAGCCTTGGCCAGCTCCTGCGGGTTATCGCGCAGGCGGTCAAAGCGCCTGTGAGCATCGGCAATCGCGCGGTTGAGCACTTCGTCCTGGGTCCTGTCGACTACCGTGGAGGGGCGCACCGTATCGTGGAACCTGCCGGCCTGGTCGATAAAATTGACGCCGCCCACGTTCTGGAAGCCGTCGCGCAGTTTCTCTCTGACCTCGTGCCTGGCCAGAAACTCGTTGGACTGCTTGACCGATCCGGCCTCGGCAGCCGGATCGAGCCCGCTCGAGTGCGGCCTGTACTCCAGCGGCTTCCTGGGGACCTTCAGCTCCGGTGGCGGCTCGTGATGCAGTTTGATTTCCGGGCCGTCTTTGCCCAGGGTAATGCGATCGCCTGGCTTGAGCTTGTATTCGCCCTCGATCTTCACACCGTTTACGTAGGTGCCGTTCGTGGAACCCAGGTCTTTGATATAGACACCGTCCGAGCCCGTCCTGACCACGGCATGCTGCCGGCTTACGCCGGCGTCGCCCATGACGACGTCGGCCTTGCCCGGGTCCCGACCTAGCACCACCTCGGACTTCTTAAGCGGTTGTTTTTGCCCGCGTATCTCAAGCTTGAATTCCTCCGGTTTGGGAGGCGGCGGTTCGTGCTTCCAGCGGATTTCCGGACCGTCTTTGCCCAGAGTGATGCGGTCGCCTGGCTTGAGCTTGACCTCGCCCTCGACCTTGACCCCATTGACGTATGTTCCGTTGGTGGAGCCGAGATCTCTTATGAACGCTCCTTCGGGCGTCATCTTTACTGCAGCGTGCCTTCGGCTCACACCCGGATCGCTCACGGCGATATCGGCTTGCAGTCCATGGCGCCCGATGACCATCTCTGCCTTGGTCATCTTCTCGACGCGCCCGTTCATCTCCATCGAATAATGCTTCCAGCCGTGCCAATCTGCCGGGGCGGTCGGCACGGGCATCATGACCGTCCTGTCGCCCGGGCGCAGTCTGGCATCCGGGCTGCTCTCCGCTCCGCCGGCGGTGCGCTTCAGGTGACCCTCGCCATCGAGCTCGATCCTGC
>DATNRD010000723.1:0-2072 GCA_036703665.1 Candidatus Obscuribacterales bacterium | reverse complement strand
CATGCTTACAGCGATTTCCGGGACGGCGCGGTTGTGGTCGATGCAGCCGGCAAGATCGTCGCCGTCGGTCTATGGGAGCATGTCAGGGGACGAGTAAGCGAAATCGGGCAGGTGGTCGACTACGGAAGGAGGCTCATTCTTCCTGGGCTCATTGACCTTCACCTGCACCTGCCGCAGGTCTGTGAGATCGGCAAGACCGGCGAAAGCCTGCTGGGTTGGCTGGAACGATATATATTCCCCGCCGAGGCGCGTTTCCGGGACGTCGATTACGCGCGGCGCGCGTCAAATTGGTTCTTCCGTGAGCTGGCAAGGAACGGCACCACCTGCGCCGTTGTCTTCACGAGCGTCCATGCCGCCGCCACCGAGGCCGCCTTCAAGGCGGCGGCCTCGCTCGGCAACCGGGTGATTATGGGCAAAGTCATGATGGATGCCAACTGCCCGGAAAACCTTTCTGAGGACTGCATGCTTTCCATCCTGCAATCCGAGGAGCTCTGTCGCAGATGGCATGGGTATGACGGCGGCCGGTTGCGCTATGCCTTTACCCCGCGGTTTGCGCTCACCTCCAGCGGCGACCTGCTGAGCGGCGCTGCCAGGCTCTGGGCTAACTATCCAGGTACCTACATGCACACGCACCTGGCCGAGAACGAGGACGAGGTCGAGCAGGTTCTGCGCCAGTTCCCCGGCTCGCGCAGCTACCTGGACGTGTACCGCCGGCACGGCATGCTGGGGGAGAACAGCCTGTTTGCCCATGCCATTTACCTGGACAAGAAGGATCTGGCTGTGCTGTCGAGGACTTTCTCCTCTGTGGCGCACTGCCCCAGCTCCAACTTTTTCCTCAAGAGCGGCACCTTCCCGTATGAGCGGGTCTGCGCCGCGGGCGTTCGATTCGGCCTGGGATCGGACGTCGCTGCCGGCCCTGAAATGTCGCTGTTCAGGGTAATGAAAGATGCGGCGTACATGCAAAGAAATATGTGGATATCGGCTTGTGAGCTGCTTTACCGCGCTACCCTGGGGGCGGCGGAGGCTCTCAATCTGCAAGACAAGATCGGCAGCCTTACCCCCGGCAAAGAGGCTGATTTCGTGGTCGTCGATCCGGCGCGGCGGTCGGCACCGTTCAGTAACATTCTCGGTCAGCCCACGGACGATCTCCTGTCCAGCCTCGTTTATCTGGGGGACGATCGGGTGGTTGTCTCAACCTACGTTCGCGGGCGTTCGATATACGAGGCCGAGTCAGCAAACGAACCCACGCTCGAACGTGCCGAAATCGCACCGGTTGCCGGGCTGCAGCACTTGCTCAACTCGGCTAGACGACCGGTGTGACCGCCTGCTGAACTCTGGTACGATCGTCTCTCCACTGGAAACGCGGCCCTTTCCCTCACGCAAGAAAGACCGCTGGATTGCCGGTATGGGCCTTCCCGACAGACAAGCGAGGTAGATGCGTGCCTGAAATCAAGCAGCTTTATTCGTCGGATCAGATTCAAGGCCGCATCCGGGAGATGGGTGCTCAGATAAGCGCAGATCTCAAGGGATGCGATCGTCCGGTTGTGATCGGGGTCCTTAAGGGCGCGCTCATTTTCATGGCAGATCTTGTTCGCCATATAGACAGCAAGGATCCGCTGCAGATCGAGTTCGTGCGCCTCTCGAGTTACGGCAGCGCCACGGAGAGTTCGGGCGTCGTGCAGACCCCGTACCTGGAGCTGCCGAACATCGCGCACCGGCACATTCTCGTTGTCGAGGACATCATTGATTCGGGACGCACGGCCAAGTTCTTCATGCAGTACTTGAAGGACCAGTTCGATCCCGCCAGTTTGAAGCTCGCCGTGTTTCTGGACAAGCCGTCCCGTCGTGTGGTGCCTCTGGAGCCTGACTACGTGGGATTCACGATAGACGACCTGTTCGTGGTCGGTTACGGGCTGGACTATGCCGAGCAATATCGCGAGCTGCCCTTCCTGGGCGAGCTGGTCAACTCAAACTAGTGCCTGCGTGCAGGGGCACTTGCAGGGGCGGGGCGAGCGACCTGTCTGCTCATTTCCCGCACTTCCCAGGGGCGCGAATCTGTCCGGTGGTTGATA